>DAFR01000013.1 GCA_002497965.1 Methanomicrobiaceae archaeon UBA436
TTGACCCGGCGGAGATGCGCAGGATTGCAGAGGATCTCGGCAGGACGCTGCGGCGACGGACGACGACATACACCCTTCTTGAGGGCTGAATCACACCCGGAGGGTCGGGTTAACCCTCAGGATGCCGGCGATATGATGGGGGGAAGACGGGTTGCGCACCCCTTCCGGGAGTTTGAGGGGCTTTCCCCGCAGAAAGTGGTACCCTGCAGAGGCGGTGGTGGCGGGACCTCAATCCTCCGGACGGATGTAGCGGACTATCGTATCCGCAACCTCCCTTGCCCGCGCCATTGCCCGGTCGTCGTTACGGACATCCCCCGCAGCATACCCCCTGCCGCAGACGTAGCCGAGATACGAGAACTCGTGAGCGTTCAGGAAACCTTCTATCGTCTCCAGAGTGCGCTCGCATCCACGGTCCGCACAGACCGCCACTGCAACCGCTCTCCTCCCTGAGAGTTTCCTGTCGTGGAAGAGAGAGTATGTCCGGTCGATCAGGTTCTTCGTCTGGCCGTTGATGTCGTAGTAGTAGGTCGGAGCACCCAGAACAAGAACCTCACACTCGACCATCCTCTGCGCAACAAACCCCCAGTCATCGTCCTCCGTCACGCACCACTTCGTCTCCCGGCAGGTCTCGCAACCGGTGCATGGCCGGATCTCCATACCGGCAAGCGATATGTACTCCGTCTCGACACCCGCCTCCCGCACACGCTCGAGAATTGTGTTGACGAGCGTCGCGGTGTTGCCGTTCTTGCGCAGGCTTCCGGAGATTCCAAGAACAGTCATACCCTATGCTTATCTCCCGCGTTCTTGATTCTTGTGATCCGGGCATCCAGATCGAGACGCCGGAACGCCGCCAGGATCTCGGGGACGGGGTCACGAGGGCGATGAAATAGGTGGGAGGGGCAGTTGCAGTCGCTGCACCCGAATCCCAGGACGGATGGGTCACCGATGGCCTTTGCAAGGTCGCACTCGCAGTCACGCCCGGTGACTGCGGTTATAACGGCGACCGGTCTAAAGTGCGGGTCGAGGAGCAGGTGGTCGATATGCCAGCGGGGAGGGCGGTCACGGCTGAACGCAAGGTTGACATGCCGGTCTGCGCGGCCAAGACCCCCGCTCCCCTGCGCGGATCCTATGTAGATATGATAGCCCGGAGCGAACTCCCGCACCCCCAGAGCACCGATGCGAACCCTGCAGCAGGAGTTCTCAATGAGGAGGGCGTAGACCCCCTTATCCATACAACCGGAGCGCCTCCCGTGCGGCTGCTATATGCCTCCAGCCGTCACGCTGGACCGGCTCGCCGTGCCCCGGGTAGAGAGAGTCAACCTCCAGGCCGCTGAGGCGCTCGATGGATGCCGCGAGTGCCCTGCGGTCGCCTCCCGGAAAGTCGTAGCGGCCAAACGACCCGCCGGTAAATACGGTGTCGCCCGAGAAGAGCAACCTCGCCTCCCGGTCATAGAGAGAGATCCCGCCCGGGGTGTGGCCAGGGGTGTGAAGCACGAGGAGGGTTCCTATGCGGTCGCCGTCGGCGAGCGTGACGTCCGGGACCATCCCCGGAGACCGGGCACCGAAATGCATCGCAAGACTCCTGGCGTCGTCGACAAGGCCCGGTGCGTCCGCATGGTGGATGCAGACGGTGGCATCACCGCACATGGCCGCGATCTCTGGAAGATGGGCGATATGGTCGTAATGAGCGTGGGTGATAACGATCGTATCGATAGCAGCGGCATACGGTTCCACCGCCATCGGGAGGACACCGGCATCGATCAGTATGTTTCCGTAAACAAACGAGTTCGCATAGGTCATGCCACCTGTGATCCACCGGACATGCATGCAGACTAATATGGCCTCCGGACAAATGGTTCTTATGCACACCCTTGTTCAAGCGTGCCTGCGCGGGGTTCCTTCCGAGGTAGAGACGATCGCCCGCGATGAGGATCTCGCTCCTCACGCAGCGGCGCGGACTGTCGCCCGCGGCCGGATCGTCATCCCGGCAAACCCCGTTCGGCCGCACCGCCTCTGCGCCATCGGAGAGGGGTGCAGGGTGCGGGTCAACGTGAACGTCGGAACGTCGGGCGTTCGGTGCGACGAGGATCTCGAGGTTGAGAAGGCAAAGACCGCCCTACGCGAGGGCGCAGACACCCTGATGGACCTCTCGACCGCCGGAGACCTCGCCCGCATCCGCCGCCGGATTCTTGAGCTTGATGCGCCGGTTGGAACCGTCCCGGTCTACGAGGCTGTCCGGCGGGCGGGGAGCGCTGCGGACGTCGATGCCGACCTCCTCTTTAACGTCATCCGGGAGCACTGCGAGCAGGGCGTCGATTTCCTGACGCTGCACTGCGGTGTTAACCTGGATGCTCTGGCATCGCTCAAGGCCGATCCAAGGGTGATGGGCGTCGTCTCCCGCGGCGGGGCGTTTCACGTGGCGATGATGGCAGCGACCGGTGAGGAAAACCCCCTCTACGCCGAGTATGACTACCTCCTTGAGATCCTGGCGGAGCACGATGTGGTCGCGAGCCTTGGGGACGGTATGCGACCGGGCGCGCTCGTGGATGCCGGGCGCCTGGCGAAGTCGACCGAGTACCTGACGCTTGGACACCTTGCAAAACGGGCGCTCGCTGCCGGGGTACAACGGATGATCGAGGGGCCGGGGCATATCCCGGCCGACCAGATCGGCTGCAACGTCAGGATGCTCAAAGAACTGACCGACAGTGCCCCGCTCTACCTGCTCGGGCCGCTCGTGACTGACGTAGCACCGGGCTACGACCACCTGGTCGGGGCGATCGGCGGCGTGATCGCCTGCATGAACGGCGCCGACTTCCTCTGCATGGNNGCATGGTCTCGCCAAGCGAGCACCTGGCGCTGCCGGAGATCCGCGATATCGTGGAGGGGACACGGGCGGCGAGGATCGCGGCACACGTGGGGAGTCTCTCCCGCGCCGCCGCGCGCACAAAGAACCGCGAGATCCGGATGGCAGAGGCGCGGCGGGCGCTCGACTGGGAGAAACAGTTTGAACTGGCGCTCATACCTGATGAGGCCCGCCGAATCCACGAGCGGGACAGCGGGCTTGAGACCTGCTCTATGTGCGGCGACCTCTGCGCGGTGAAGATGATGCGGGAGATCCTCCCTCTACCGGAAGAGCATCTGGAACCATAGAGGTCAGGAACGTTCCGGGGGGCTGGCCCGGGATAGCCCCAACCCCCCGGGGAGTTTCAGAGATGGCTGCAGGAAAGGTCAGTGGGTCTCCCGGTAGTACTCCCACTCATCGATCTCGGTGCCGTTCTCGAAGATGCAGACACCGTACTCGCTGCCGTCTGGGTTCTTCCGGATCTCGTATGTGTGCCCCTGCTCCACACACCAGACAGCGGCAGGGTTTGCGACACCGGCGTTCCCGCCGCATTTGGCGCACGCCCAGGGGATGTCGATTATCTCAAGCGGCGTCCCCCACTGCTGAATCGTCGCGGTATCCCTCTTCACCTCTCCGACGAAGGTGAGGCGCATCCCGTCAACCCGGTAGGTCTCGTTCAGGTTGAGCGGCAGGTAGCGGCCACCCTTGTCGGCGATGATCCCGTAGAACCCGCCCTCAAGGTCGATGTAGGTCACTGTCCCCGTGCCCGTAACCACCTGCCGGGAGCCATCATCGGTCTTCTCGATCTCGACGATCTTCACAGGTGTTCCCCACTGCTGGATCGTCGCGGTATCGTTCACAACATCGGCAGAGAACCGGACACGAAGACCGTCCTTCTCGTAATCCGCCGGAAGATCGAGCGGAAGGTAACGCTCACCATCGTCGGCAACTATACCGTAGAACCCGCCCTCAAGGTCGATGAAGACAACCGTGCCATTGCCAGAGAGACGAACATCCACCGTATCATCACCCCCGGCAGTCATGCACCCGCAGGCCAGGATGGCCCCAAACAGGGTGACCAGAACAACCAGGTATCCTGTACTTGATCCCGTCATAGGCATCAACAGGGATCCATTCTACCGCTCCCGGTAAGTAGGTTGCCTTAACTACGAAGAAATTCGAACCTATTCACCAGGAGGGACGTGATGAAGAGGTTCCAGGATTTTGTGGCCCGACGGGTCTCACCGTCCCCCGACACCGCCGCCACCGAAACCGCCGCCACCGCCGAAAGACCCGCCACCAGCACCGGCCACACCACTGCCACCGCCTGATGGCGGGGAGAAGAGGAGTATAGGGGCAAAGATCACCGGCATGCTCGAGTAGAACGGCACCCCTACGTCCGGGAGGTTCACATTCAGACTCTTCATCGCCGCTTCGACCTTATCCCCGAGACCGAGCGCTGTCCCGTAGACAAGCCACTCCCCCCACATGGAGAGATCCTCTGGCGAGTAATCCCTGATCAGGGCAAGATCGGAGAGGAACCTGGCAAACGCGTCCCACTCGAGTTTCTCCCGGTAACTCTCGCCCTTCCAGAACCCAAACAGTGTCGAGGGGAAGAGAGCCGCAATACCGACCTGGATTGCGGCTATGAGAGAGAGGACAGCGGCGGGCACCAGGAGATAGGCCGCGCCAGGTGCAATGAGAAACAGGAGGATGGACAAACCACAGGGGATGGCCCCGAGGAAGGCGAGCGGCAGGATCAGCGTCCTGCCGTCCTTGATGTAGCGATAGGCAAACGAGGTATCCACATCGCGTGTGAGCGCCGCAAGCGACTGCTGGTACTGCACGATCCGGTGCTGGTAACCCGGACTCCGCCTGGCGGTCCTGGCGAGATCCTCAAGATCGGCGGTGTCCACAACATGGTCATCGGCGAGATTTGCAAGGAAGTTTAAAACCCGCTGCTCGTATGGGTCGGTGGACTCAGTCGAGAGTATCCGGACCGTAACCCCTTTGCCCTCAGGTTTTTCGGTCACCAGGATCTTCTTCTGCCGGTGAAGGTCAAGGAGCGTCGCGTAGAACCCGTCCTCATCGAAATCAAGTGCGTCCCCCTTGAACAGGAGGTTCACCTGCCAGGGCTTTAGCGCGGTGTTCGGCGTGAAACTGAGGTATTCAGGGACAGTGAAGGACTTCTCCCTGCCGTAGCGGAGGTAGACACCAAGGAAGATGAACGGCATAAGGAGCACGAGAACGTTTCCAAGAACGTGGAGGACCCCCGCCACACCATACAGTATCGGCGGCCATCGGTTGGCGTCGGCCGCCTGTTGCCGGACGTCGCTGACATATGTCGGGAAACAGCTGATCTCCTCCATGAAAGCCGGGTCAAGGATCATCTCGATGTTCAGGGCATCGTTCTCTGGAGCGTTTCCCGTTATGACCACAGCCTCTCCAGTCCGCTCGACCGCGAGGGTCGGGGGATGGGTGTAGACCTCCTCGATCATACCGGCAAACGGCAGCGTGACCCGGATATCCCGGAATGGGACATGCTCATCCACAAGTTTCAGGTTCAGGTGAGCCCATTCCCTGTCATATTCGACCGGCGGCCGGAGAACGTAACTATACTCCACTGTGTAGGTGCCGGGGGCGAAGTAATCCGGGTTAAAGATACCGACCTCGTTATCGAGTGCAAGGTTCTGGATCGTCCCGATCTCATCAGAACCGGCTGTCCCTGTGATAGTCCTTACCTCGCCCCTGTAATCCCTGACATACCCGATGGTTCCGGCAGGGGAGGTCATCCCGGAAAATTCGATATGCGGCCGGTCGATAGCATGAAAGGAGAGCGGTGCGTCCCAGTAACGGAAAAGCATCCGGTACTCCCCCGGCGCGCTGACGTCGTAGGTGTAGCGCTCGATTAGTGTTCCGTTCCCGTAGAAGACAGCATCGTAGTGCTCAACCTCGAGGCCGCCCGCAAAGAATCCTGGGAGGGCGTTTGCTCCGGCAACCGCCATGACCCCTATGAGCAGGGTGAGGACGGTCAGGATGAATATCTGCTGTCGTTCGGTCATCCGCATGGTCTTATCCGGATCAGAACGCTATCGTCGGAACCCTTTCGGTCTCCTCGCCAAACTCCAGGTACTCAATCTTCGTGAAGCCCATCGTCCGGGCGATAAGGTTCGAGGGGATCGTATCGATCATTGTGTTGTACTGCTGGGCGATGTTGTTGTAGGTGTAACGGTGCCGCGCGATCTCGTTCTCGACCTCTCTAACCGCGCTCATAAGGTCATTCACCGTCTGCGAGGTCTTAAGGTCAGGATAGTTCTCCGCGACAGCGATAAGCCGTCCCAGCACCGAGCGAGACTCCCGCTCAAGTTCGCTCAAATCCGCCGGTCCGGCGCTGCCGATACGCGCCCGCATCCCGGTCACCCCGGTCAGGGTCTCCTTCTCGAACGCCGCATAACTCTTTACAGCGCCGAGGAGCTGCTCGATCATGTCAAGCCGCTTCTTCATCGCGACCTTTACCTGCCCTATCGTCGCCTCAGCAGAATTTTTCAGGGAGAAGAACCGGTTGTAGGCGCTGATCGAGAATGCCACCACACCGATGACGACCAGCACCACCACGACAATGAGAATTATGGAGACGATATCCAAGGTTTTCCACCAATAAACTGTGTGCCCTGCAGCGTATTAAGAGCTAACCATTAATATAGCACAGATATGCAGTAGACGACCTTTGCGTGGGAGATGGGGCGGGGTCAGGCGCATGAAGCATGCTCCTGGTCATCCGGGTCTTCTGCGATCTCCTCGCCGGAACTCACCATCGCCACGACCCTGCCATCCGTGTCACGGAGGAGGGCGTTGTGCCAGAGGACCTGCCGCTCCCGGCCATCGCGGGTGACTACCGGGCTCTTCTCAGAATGGGGTGGCTCTACCCCCCCGACCACCAGCCGCTGAAAGTTCCGCTGGAGCCTCTCGCGCAGACGCTCCGGAACGACCGTCATAAACCAGTTCTTACCTGTGAGTTCCCCCTCGGCATAGCCCAGGATCTCGTTTCCCTTCCGGTTGACGAGATCGATTGTGCCATCCGCCCCGATCACCGCGATCATAACACCCGCAGCCTCAAGGTAGCCCTTGGCCCGGTCGCGCTCGGCGACAAGGCGGTTCTCGGCGGATACGCGATCGGTGATATCCTCGGCGATCCCGAGAACGTATTTAAGGACACCCCACGAGTTGTAGATCGGGATCTTCTTCAGCATGAGTGTCCGGCCACCGGAGAGAGAGACCCGCGCCTCCACGGGCGCAGAACGCCCGGCGATATCACGGTCACCGTCGGCGAAGAACGTTGCCATCTCCTGCGGAAAGATCTCATCCGCCCGTTTTCCGGCCATCTCCTCCCGTGTAACCCCAAGAAAGATCTCGGCGGCTTTGTTCGCGAAGACGAACCTGTCCCTCTCGATCTCCCGGACAAAGACCATGCTCGGGATGTTGTTGACCACGGAGTAGAGGAACGACTTCCACTGCGCTACCCTTTTTAAGGCACGCGCCCGGTCGGTTACGTCGCGACAGACCATCCGGTAACCGGTGAAGTCCCCGATCATATCGTAGATCGGTGTCCCGCTCACCTCGAGAATTACGGGGCTCCCGTCACGATGGAGCATCGTCCACTCAAAGAGGACACGCGGCCTCGGATCGGCGAAGAGAGCATCAAACTGCTCTCTCACCTTTCTGGCATCCTCCGGGGGCATGAAATCGAATGGCGTCTTCTGGAGCATCTCTTCCGGGGTGTAGCCAAGGATCTCCATGCTTTTTGGGCTGACGTAAGAGAAGGTGGAGCCCCCTTCAACGTTCAGTATCAGGTCGCTGATGTTCTCGACCAGGCTCCGGAAGAGCGACTCGCTCTCGCGCAGCGCTTCCTCGGCACGCCGCGCCTCGGTGATGTTCTCAAGGATGATGGTAACGCCGGGCGTGCCGTCATTGAAGACCGTGGGCAGGAACTTGACCCGGAAGAAGAGTTCATCGCTGTGCCGGAGGAAGCGGAGCTCCTCGGTGGATTCACGGCTGTTCAGGGCGTCGGTGATCCGGCTTCGTATCAGCGGGTGGTCAAACGCAGCAAGCGGCGACGTCTCGATGGGTTTCCCGATGATCTCGTCCCTTTCTCTCCCGGCAAATGCACATATGGCATCGTTTGCCTGAACCACCCTGCGATCCCGGTCGAGCACCAGCACGAGATCGGAGGAGAAGTTGAGCATAGCGGCTATGGGAACCCGCTGCGAGGGATAAAAAACCTTGGCCTTACCGTATGTCTTCATCTCCACCTGCCCGGCCACAAGGAGGACGTCGAGGTAGCGGGAGACGGTGTTCCGGTTGATCCCTACGGCTGCTGCGAGGTCTGAGACGGACATCCCGCGAGGTTGCTCTTTGAGAGCAGCAAGCAGGAGAGAGAGTGGATCGGTGGTGGAGCCCATGCGCGGAGGAGTGTTTATCGGCCGGAGTTATAGTATTTTATGCTTTTTGCCATTCAACGGTGCCAGTATACAACGCAAGACCATAATGCATGGCAATGAACAAAAACTTTATCACTTAACCCGATCAATTCATGATCCCCGGGGTCGGAAAAAGGGGAATCTCTCCGACAGGCACCGGATCATGCGGGCACAGGTGATCCGGTCTGGCCGGGAACGGTGAACGGAAACCTTCACCACGCTGACTGTATCAAAGATCAGGTGTACCTGGCTTTCAGGTACATCAGGGCACACCTCTCTGAACACTAAACCTCCGATGGATGCCCTGCGGCGCCGGGGCGGGCGGCACAACCGTCTCCGGGCCAGATGCAGGCATCGCATGGTTATCACACACCCTCCAATATTCCTTTTTGCCCATGACTCATGGTGCGCCGGCGCCTGAGAGAAGCGACCCCAGCGCGCGCGGGAGATCCTCTTTTGCCGTTACCACGTCTGCGGACTCTTCGAGCATGAGGTTGACACGTTCGTGGTATCCAGCGATACGAAAGTCGGTGCGGAGCGCGACGAGAGGTTTGCCAAGAGCGTAAGCATACCCCATCTCCCAGGATGTGCCTGAGTCTGCATCCGCACCGTCGATGACCGCAACGACGAGATCGGCGTCGCGGAGCGCCTCAAGATGCCTTGAGAATATGGCCCTGTGCTCGTCCCGGCACCGGGTGTGGCTGGTATCCCCCACCTCCTGGGGGAGATAGACATCGAAGAGGTGCGCCTCGAGGAGATCGCGGAGCATCAGGTTGTAGGCCCGCTCCGCTTCCGAGAAGAGCGGCGCGGCAAGGTAGACGCGGTAGCGCGCAAACTCCCTGACGTCGATCGCCCGGATATCCGGGAACCTGGCAATAAACGCTCCGCGCCCTGGCTCTTTTTCGGAGGAGCGGTAGGTCATATTGACCCCGCAGACTGGAGAGGAGTCCACCCCCACTATCGCAAGCGGCGGCTCCCCCCGTTCCCTGATCGCGTTACGAACATCCGCCTCGAGCGCATCCAGGAGCGCTGAAAACTCATCGGTTGCGAGCCGCTCCATAAACGAGCCCGGTTCCCGGTCGGCGCCAAGGTAAATCGTCTCCGGGCAGGGGAGCGGGACCATCTCGATCGAGAAACGCCGGCAGCGCTCGACGGCGCGGAGGAAGGAGCGAATGTCCTCCCCGGTCGTTATCCCCCGGGCGCGGCAGGCGGGATCGAGGATGCAGGGAGCGGCAAGTACGTACATTGATACTACCTGGGCGGCCTACCATAACAAGACAGATGATACCGCTCTACATCTACCGGGACAATACCTGCGACCCGGCGAAGTGCACGGCAAAGAAACTCGCAAGGCGCGGACTTGCCCGTATCGTCCCGGCAATCGCAAAGATCCCGCGTTCGACCATCCTCCTCGACCCTACCGCCGAGAGAGCGCTCTCCCCCGCCGACCGTAACCTCCCCTCGATAACAGCGCTAGACTGCTCCTGGGAGGTTCTCGATACAGGAGCCGTCGCCTCGTGGCGCAACCGCCGGGCACTGCCGTTCCTGGTGGCCGCAAACCCGGTGAACTTCGGCCGACCGTTCAGGCTGACAACGGTGGAAGCGATGGCAGCAGCGCTCTACATCCTGGGGGAGAAGGAAGATGCAAAAACCATTCTTGCGCCGTTTGGGTGGGGGCTCCGGTTCCTTGAGGTGAACGCCGAACCCCTGGAAGACTACGCAGGAGCAAAGGACAGCGCCGAGGTGGTCGCCCTCCAGGCGCTCTACATGTGAGATGCCTCCTGCAGCCTTTGGATGAGTCAACACCTCATACATCGCCAAAACCTTTCCTCCGCTCACCGGAAACAGGGGTGCAATTTTGAAACGCCGCCCTCTTCCCCAAACAGCATCTTTTTATATATTCAACCATGATCTCGCAGACAGAGACACGGAGGTAATCAGAAGATGGATACCGAAAGAGAGAGGGTTCTCCTGGCTGCAGCCCATGCTGCAACCTATAAACCTGACTACATGACCGTCGACAAGCTGGAGGCGGCGAGTCGGGGGCACGGGGCGCTTGTAATCCCGGCATTTGCCGCGGCAAACTCACTGGCAGAGGATATCTTCTGCAATACCGGCGCGCCTGAGATGCGCCTCGTGAACATGACGCTGATCGATGCCTCCGCCCCCTACCTGCCGCTCGATGCGATCATCGGGAAAGCGGTTGGCGAGGCGAAGCGGGGCGGGGCAGAACCGGCAAACGCGGCTCTGATTGTGGCAACGCTCGCCTACTTCTCCGGGAGCTGCGCCCGGGCAGGCGTGCCGCTCGGGAACCGGAAACTTGGCGCCATTGCCAGGATACATGCTGGTGCGGACAGGACGAGCGCAATCGCCCTGACAACGAACAAGTTCACTCACCGCGTCCCGGCGTTTCCCGCATACCTCGCGATCTACCAGGCCCTGATGGATAAACGCCTTACCCGCCTCGACGGCGCTGTCCTGCCGCCGTTCGTCGCCGGGGGGGGTGTCATGGGCCACGCCTCGCTCGGCGAGGACTACAACATCCCGGAACTCGCCAGAAACGCCGCGAAGATCGGGACCGAAGCGATGATGCGGAGCATGGAGGGTGCCGGAACAACACCATACCCCCTCTGGCCAGCACTGATCGCCGCAGCGGTAACGATGGAACTTGTCCACCCGGACGCCCTCCTGGGTGAGGAGTTCGGGAAGTTCGGGGAGATTGACTCTGCATACCTGGCCGGAAAAGGGGCCGTCGAAGCGGCGAAACTCCCGGAGAAGCTCCACATGCGCGGAACCGGAGAAGAGTATGACACCGCGCGGGTCATCGGCGATTTCGGGCTGATCTTAAAAGATGTCGGCGGCCCCTCGGTGATCGGGTCGATGGTGGTGAACGAACTCTTCGCAGGGTTCCAGGAGTCCGCCGTCATAGGCGCCGGGTTCTCCGGCGGCCCGGTAAACGTCCCGCTTGGCCACCTCGCCGGCGACATCCTCCCGGCGCTGCGATTGCTCTTTTCGAACGGCGGCGATGTCGAGGCAACCGCCATGGCGATCCGGGACTACAAGATGCAGTCCTTCATCGACCCCGAACTCGCCCTCTGTGCCTTAAACACGATCGCCCGCAAGGCGGAGGTCGTGAACAGAGGATCGGTAACGGAGGCCTGCATTCGTGCGAGCGAGGCTGTGCGTGACCGTGCGGTCTACCGGCGGGCGGCGAAGGTCTACGAGATGCTCAAAGCGGGAAGGTCGCTGGAGGAGGCGGCAGCAGCCCTCGACGAGGAGCGCAGGGCCCTCGTTGAGAGACGTGGCTCCGCAGCCCTCTCAGGGTTCACGGGGAAGGAGATCCGGTTCCGGTTCACGGAAATCGCGGCCCATGCACGGAGAACAGACCCCTTTACTGCAAAATACTGGGGTTTTGACCCGAAGATCTCTTATGACATAAGTATCGACGGGAAAGACTACCATATCGAGAACCTCACCGCCAAGGTGGTCCCGGAGTATGCGCTCCAGGGGAAAGGAAGGGAAAACCCCGATATGGGCACTGCCATCTTCGTTGGTGCTGTCCTGACACAGGAGATGCAGTACATCGGGCACACCATCATCAACATGGTCGTTCCCGCCGCGGTAGCGGCAGCGCTCGGGACCGAGCCTGCGGATGCGGCGAAGAAGGCTGCAAAGGGCGCATACCTGACGAACGCCATCGCCGGAGGCCTGAAAGTGGCAGAAGAGGTCGCTAAACTCGCACGGGAGATCTCTACAGGCCTCAACGAAGCATCAACCGAAACATCTTGAAGGATCGGCGGGGCATGAAAATCCTCGTCATCGACCCGATGGCTGCAGGGGTTGCAGGGTATATGCTCCCTGCGGCCCTCATCAACCTGCTTGGTGACCCATCGGCTCTCGACCCGCTTGCGGATGCCATCCCGGATCTGGGGCTCTGCCGCCACTTTGATTACAGCGCCGAGACACTGGATATCAGCGGTACCAGAGCAACCCGGCTCGTGGTCGAGGTTGAAGGGGAGAGACCAGGAGAACTCCCGGAGGTGACGGCCGCTGCCGCCAGTGCAGCAGGCCTCTCACAGGCCGCTTATTCCAGAGCGCTCGCGATCATTGGTGACCTCGGCCGGTCGGGGCATCCGCCGGTGGCGACGGTCTTTTCCGTCGTCGGGACGCTGCTCCTCCTCGATAGAGCGGCGTTTTTCGAGGGAGCAATAGTCGCGACGCCGCCGGTAGTTGGTTGCGGGGTGATCGAAACAGATTACGGCAAGATCCCGGCGCCTTCGCCTGCCACCCTCGATATCCTGACACGGCACCGGTTCCCCTTCACCTCCGCCCCCATCAATATGGAGATGACAACCCCAACAGGGGCGGCGCTGCTCACCGGTCTTGCGGAGCGCGCGCTACAGCAATACCCGACCATGGTTCCCGTCAGGGTCGGCCACGGCAGCGGCGGCCGCGATATTCCTGGACGGCCCGACCTGCTCAGGGTTGTGGAGGGAGAGAGCCTCCCCGCCGGGGAGGAGCGCATGATCATCCTTGAGACCAACCTCGACGACACCTCGGGGGAGGTGATCGGCTATGCGATCGAGCGCCTCTTTGCCGAAGGGGCGGTGGATGTCTTTGTCACCCCGGCGCTCGGGAAGAAGAACCGGCCTGTCAGTGTCATTTCTGTGATGACAACGGCAGGGGAGGAGGATAACCTGATCAGGGTTCTAATGGAGGAGACCGGTAGTCTGGGGGTGCGGGTGTATGAGTTCCGGAAGGTTGTGGCCGCCCGTAAGAAGGAGACAATGCTAATCCGGGTCGGTGAAAGGGAGCGTTCCGTCCGGGTAAAGACCTCGACCATAGATGGCCGCCTTATCGCCCAGAAACCCGAATATGAAGATCTTGCGGCAATCGCACGCGAAGAGGGGATCCCTCTCCGATTTGTGGATGAAGAGGCCAGACTGCGCTTATCGGAACGAAGAAGAGAGGGCTCCAACCTCAGAGGGGGTGCAGGGGGTGGATGCCCACCCGACCGCCCAAACGCGGCGAACTCCGCACGCGACGAGTGAATACCGGCACGTCCCCCCGGGACGTGCGCCACTCGCATCTACAGTTCTCTCATGTCACCGGGGTATTAGTTCCCCACGTAATTAGATGATCAACGCGATATTTATACGATCCTATTTCATATTCCCGATCAAACACCCTTTTCCACCTCAATCCGCTGCATCCGGCCTCAAAGGATCTTCGCATAACCACCTTGCCCGTGGGGGCGGATGCTCTATGCAGATCCCCACGATGCATCTTTTATATAGTGCGCACAAAACAAGAGAACTGTATGCATCGGCGCTACAACGTCCTGCTCCTGATCCTCCTGGCAGTCGCCACCATCGCCAGCGGGTGCATGACTCCGGATGAGGAGAGCGCGGAGATGATGCAACCCGCCCCACTCACAACCGCTACTACCCCAGGTGAGATGCAGGCAGCTGGAGGGCAACTCCCGGCACCAACACCTCCCGTGCCCACCCGCGGGGAGGAGGTCCCGCGGAGCCTGGGATTCGTTGACCCCGCGACGTACCGCATCCCAACCCCGACACCCATGCCAACGATGATGAGACCGCCGGACGATGTCCGTGTCTCCGAGAAGATGGTTGAGTATGCGGTGGTATCATGCGATTACCCACCCAGACTTCTCGCCACCGAGGTCTACCACATCCCCTTCCCCTACTGGGCGGTCGAGATCAGCGCAACGCCGATGAACGAATACCCCTGGCTCAGGATTGAGATAAGGGATGCAAACGATCCAAACAGGGTGGTTGAGGAGATCCGCTACTCAAAGGGCGAACTTCTCTCGAGCATCTACGTTGATACCGATACCACGGAGGATGATGAAGCAAGAAAGGCAGAGACACTAACCATCCGGGAAGGGTATGACGACTACTACTTCATAATCCGCTCGGAGTCGCTGAAGAC
>DAFR01000162.1:0-5528 GCA_002497965.1 Methanomicrobiaceae archaeon UBA436
GTTCAGGCAGGAACTCCTGGAGGCGATCCTCGCATGATCCGTGTTTTGGGCGTCATCGAGACCCGGCACAACCACCCCGGGTGTGTGGCCGCGGCGCTCGAGCCTGACAACCTCAACCTCATCAGGACCGTTCAGGTCGAAGGAGGTGTGCAGGCGCTGGTGGATGGAACCAGACTCCGGTCGATCATCGCGACGGTGGACGACTACCTCATGAACCTGGCAATAGCAGATGACGTCTGCAACGCCGCCATGCGGCAGCAAAAGGGTCAGGAAGTGAATTCAGGCTCAAATGGGATGAAAAATTGATATTGATGAAGTGATACCATGGCAAAGAAGAAACAGGCTGGAAGAAGGCTTGAAGGCTGGAAAGCCAAGAAGTGGTACCGTGTCTACGTACCGGAGACCTTCGGCAAAGTCGAGATCGGCGACACCATCTCGGCCGACCCCGAGAACATGATCGGCCGCGTTATGACCACCACCTTCAACGAGATCGCACAGGACTACTCAAAGTCCCACATCAAGATGAAGTTCAAGATCAAGAACGTGGCCGGAGACGCCGCCTACACCGAGTTTGTCGGGCACGAGGTGACCCGCGACTACCTGCGGTCGATGGTGAAGCGGCGGACGTCCCGTATCGATACCATCCTCCCGCTTCTCACCAGGGACGGCAAACTCCTCCGGGTGACAGTCGTCTGCCTAACACTAACGCGGGCTGAACAGAGTCAGGTCCACGCCATCCGCAAGGCGGTAACCCAGATGCTCAACGCAAAGGCAGCGGAGAGCGATTTTGATACCCTGGTCAAGGAGATCGTCTCCGGCGACCTCGCTCGGGAGATCTTCAAGGCCGTCAAGACGATCTACCCTATGCGCCGGGTCGAGATCACAAAGTCCAGACTTGAGCAGATTGCGGCCGTATAGGGCCCACTGCTCAACCACATTTCACCCGCACCACCGGCAAGAGTAATCAGGTTTTAGATCATCATCTCTTCACTATGATTGCCCAGAAGGTTCTATTCCTGGTACTGGACGGGATCTCAGACCGCCCATGTGAAGCGCTGGACGGGAAAACGCCTCTTGCCGCTGCACGAACACCCGTTCTCGACCGGATCGCCGCTGAAGGCGTATGCGGGATCATGGACACCATATCCCCCGGTATACGCCCCGGATCCGATACATCCCACCTCGCGCTGCTCGGCTATCCGCCGCAGGACTACTACACCGGCCGCGGACCGCTCGAGGCAGAGGGAACCGGGATCCACATGACCGCCGGTATGATCGGGTTCCGCTGCAACTTTGCCACCGTTGACGAGAACGGTGCGGTCACCGACCGCCGGGCAGGGAGGATCTCCGGGACGGAGCCCCTGGCGGAAGCGATCCGGGATGGCGTCGACCTCTCATCGCTCGGTCTTGAGTTCCGGTTCAACTCTGGCGCCGGCCACCGGGCTGCCCTGGCCCTCGTCGGGGAGGGGCTCGGGGATAAGGTCTCCTCGAACGACCCCAAGAAGGAGGGTGTCCGCCCGCCGGAGATCCAGGCCTGCACCGACGACCCCGCCGACGCAAAGACCGCCCGCGCCTGCAACGAGTTCGTCCGCCAGTCGGCGGAGATCCTCTACCACCACCCCCTCAACATCCAGCGGATGAAGGAGGGGCTGGCGCCCGCAAACTACCTCCTGATCCGCGGTGCCGGGAAGATGGGTGAGTTCCCGCAGTTCTCAGAGCGTTACGGGCTTTCCGGGAGCGTGATCGCGGCTGCCACGCTGATCGTGGGGATCGGGAAGGTCGTGGGGCTTGAACACATCCCGGTGCCGGGAGCGACAGGGTCGGTCAACTCCGATGTGGCCGCCAAGGTGCGGGCAGCGCTGGCGGAACTCGGCCGGAAAGACTTCGTCCTGATGAACGTCAAGGGCGCAGACGAGGCCGGCCACGACGGTAACGCCACCCAGAAACGGGATTTTATAGAGGTTATCGATGCGGCGCTCGAACCGCTGCTCGATCTCGACGAGACCCTGATCGTGGTCTGTGCCGACCACAGCACGCCCTGCCCGGTCAGGGATCACAGCGCCGACCCCGTGCCGGTCGTCATACGTGGCCCCGGAGTCAGGGTTGACCGGGTCAGACGGTTCGACGAGGTCTCGTGTGCGGAGGGTGGGTTGCACCGTATCCGCGGCTCTGACCTCATGCCGATCGTCATGGACCTAATCAATAAGAGTCATAAGTATGGCGCATGAAGATTATACCGGGTAAATGGAATCCAGGGTAGACCACGACCGGATCAGGGGCTGCACCCTCCCCGACCGCACCGAACTCCAGGAGAGGACGCTCAAGACCGAACAGGATATCATCGTCGGCGAGAAGTGCCGGATCGATTACGGTCTCTCGGGAAAGGACGTCGTCGTCTGTGAGTTCAGCAGGATCAACGGCAGCATCGTTGCGGCAGGCGATGCCAGGATCGATAACTGGTGCGAGGTCAACGGCGACGTTATCGTGGATGAGGACGCCTACCTTGGGGAAGGGGTGAAGATCCTTGGCAAACTGGTCGTCCGTGGAGACCTGGACATAGGCGACAACGTCCAGATAGAGCGCGGGTTTGAGGCGAAAGGCTGGATCTCCATCCGCAACCCCATGCCGGTCATAATCTACATCGTGATGTACCTGGTGGCCATACTCGGGATCGAGAGGGAGGACGAACTGAGTTCGGTCCTCGACAAGATCTTCGGCGAGGACGAGACTCCTGCCGCCACGCCGCTTATGATCCCGGGCGGTTCCGTCCTGGATATGCAGACCTTCGCCGTCCCGGAGAGGATGCTCATCGGCTCTGGCTGTCGGCTGCACGGGAACATCCGTGCGGCTTCGATCCAGGTAGGGGAGGGGACAACGATCTTTGGAAGTATCAACCTTCGGGAGGACGGGAGCATCGCTAGAGGTTCGATCGTCCACGGAGATCTCCAGAGCGAGGGTGATCTGAGGATAGAAGAGGGTGTGCGCATCCTTGGAAACGTCTCCTGCCGCCGCCTCACGCTGCACGAGGACGCCCGTATCGATGGGGTCATCCGGGCGCCGGGCGGATTGAAGATCGAGAGGGGGTCGGCATGAGGGTTGCAGATATTCTTGAGGTCGAGGGCTGCAGGCTCATAGAACCCTCTTTTGCGGATCTGACGCTGGATTCCTGCACAGATTACCTCTTCCAGATTCGGGCGGACGAGGCTCGCCTCCTGGTCGATGAGGATGAGGAGGTGATCGCGCTTGCGCTCCACGACGGGAGAGGCTGGCACGTCGCCTCGTTCCTCTACCGCGACCCGAACCTTGCCATCATAGACTACTTCGAGGCGATCGGCGGGGAAATCTACCAGGAGAGACGGGAGACCTGGGCGAGTGCCGTCCGCGAATACTACAGCATGGAACTCCTGGAGACAACATCACCCGCCCTGGAGGACCTGCGCCCTGGCCGGGTAGAGTATATCCGTGACCTCCTCCAGGAGGTCTGGGGCGACAGGAGCGGGGAACTCTGTCTCGACTGCTGCTGTGGCTCCGGGGTCGGCACCGCAGCGCTCCGTGCGGGCGGTCTGCGCGCGATCGCCTACGACAATGACCCAACGCTCCTGGCGCTCGGCCTCTCGAAAGGGCGGCTCCTCCCATCCGATACCATCTGTATCGATGCACGGGAGGCTGACCGCTACATTACAGACGCTCCTCTCGGGATCATCCTCATGGCAGGGGAGATCTACCCCTACAACGCCAGCCTCTGGCAGGATATCATAACCACCCTCCTTGACCTCACCGACGAGACGCTGATCACCCTCGGCACGGAGGAGGAGGCGGCCATGGTGGAGTCGTGGTGCGCCGGACGGGATACCAGGGTCTTTGAGAACCGGCGTGACCCGTTATACGACAGGTGGTGCTGCGTTTCACGCCGCGACTGAACCTGCAACGATCTAAACGTATATGGTGCAAAGTCACCAACCATTCTCACTGCAATTGTAATTCTTTAGCCGCGGGAGAGAGGCTGCGGTTTTTTAAGTATATCAGGTGTAATCTGCATGAAAACAGCCAGACGCATATATACCGTCTTATTCATCTCCGTCTTTGCCACGATGCTCGGGCTTGGTGTTGTCAGCCCGCTTCTCCCCCTATACGCGGAGAACCTGGGTGCGACCGGGATCTGGCTCGGGATAATCTTCTCAGCCTTCGCGCTCTCCAGGTCGATCTTCATGCCGATCATCGGGAGGCTGTCCGACCGCCAGGGGAGGAAGTGGATCATCCTCATAGGCATGTTTGCGTATGCCGTCCTCTCCCTTGCCTACATCATCGCCGACAGCGTCTACTCACTCACGGTTGTCCGGTTCGCCCACGGTATCGCCTCAGCGATGGTCGTCCCGATAGCAATGGCCTACATCGCCGACCTCTCGGAGCAAGGAAAGGAAGGGAGTTATATGGGGAACTTCTCCATATCGATGTTCCTCGGCATGGGCGTAGGGCCGCTCCTCGGTGGTTTCCTCAACGACGCTTTCGGGATGAACTCGGTATTCTACACCATGGCCGCACTCTCGGCGTTTGCCACACTCCTGGTCGCTGTCTCACTCCCCGAAGCGAAACGCGCTTCTTCCGCGATCAAGGGCGCGGAACCCGCCCCGATGAGGGATATCTTCAGGCTGCCGGTCATGCGGGGTGTCATGGTCTTCACCCTGATCAGCGCTCTCGGCCGTGGAGGGACGATGGTCTTCATCCCCGTCTTTGCCCCGCTGATCGCGATCAGCCCGTCCAGTGTGGGGGTCATCCTCTCAGTGAACACCTTCATCATGGCGCTCCTCCAGGTGCCGGTAGGAAAGTTCACCGACAGGGGGAACAAAGTCGCCCTGATCGTCGTGGGATCGGCCATAGCAGCGATTGCACTTGCCATAATCCCCTTCTCGAGATCGTTCTGGCACCTGCTCGTGATAACCTCGCTGATCGGTGTCGGCGGCGCCATCCAGCAGCCGTCGATCATGGCGCTGACGGTCGATGCCGGCCGGACGCTGGGGATGGGGACGTCGATGGGCGCCTACAACACCATATTCGGGATAGGCACGATCATAGCCCCGTTGATGGGGGGTCTCTTCATGGACTACATTGGTATAGACGCCGTATTCTACGCAGCCGGCGCTATAAGCCTCCTCGGGACAGCGGTCTTCGCGGTTATGATGCAGAAGGCAGCAGGCGAGATAAACGGGGGACAGAACGCCGGGATGGTGGCGGGCCCGGCCCCGGATGACCTGCGGGAACAGCCTTGATCGGTGCCGGGATGGGGCATAACCCGCCCCTGTCTCTTGCGTCTCTCGTTGAACGGTGTTCGTCGACCACCCCCCGCCCGGCGCGTTCCGCGCCTCCTCCCGCCCCCTTCACAGGGGCGGGCAGTGCGTGATGATAGCCCCGGATACCGTGCCAAGGAATCGGGATCTCAGGGAGTCTCCGTTGAGACCGCGAATTAGTGGTCTCCTCCCCCGACAGTGTATCGATGGAGAATCACCCCCGCGTGGTGGGGCTCGCCGTGG
>DAFR01000162.1:5589-8974 GCA_002497965.1 Methanomicrobiaceae archaeon UBA436
TCGATCAATTACTGTTTTACTGCTCCTCCTCAGCGGCGCACTCGAGTTCCGCCACGATCCCGGCCGCATCGTCCATCCGGCGGACAAGGTCCCTGACCAGGATCAGCCGCTCAGCACCGATGAAGTGCTCTGCCATAACCCGCGCCATATCGGTGAGTTCTATACGCCCTCCCCGCCGCCTGACCAGTCCGTGGTCGAGGAGCGTCGGGAGAGCGGGTTCCAGCGTCCCGACCATCATGCGGTTCATCCGTATGATCTGCTGCTCGTCGCCGCCGCAGACAACGGCGTTTGCGACGAACTCCTCCGTGCTCTGCTCCAGGTCATACTCCGGCGCAACCTCCTCCATCTCGCCCCGCAGGAGGGCGATGGCAACCTCCTCCTCGGTCTTCCCGGACGTCCTGGAGTAAGACCCGCCGGGCTCCGCCAGGATGACCACCCGGCCAAGGTCGTGGAAGTCCGGCCGGCCGGCCCGGCCCATCATCTGGTGAAACTCCTGGACGGTTAGCCACTGGATCCCCATCGCAAGCGCATCAAAGATCACCTGGGACGCCGGGAAATCCACACCGGCAGCAAGCGCCGCCGTGGTCACGACAGCGGCAACCTCCCCATTTGAGAACCGCCGCTCGACCTCCCGGCGCTCCTGGGCGCTCAACCCCGCATGGTATGGCACGGCCATCTTACCCAGGGCGTCGGCGATGACGTGGCAGCGCGCCCGGGAGTTTGTAAAGACGATCGTCTGCCCCCGGTAGCCCTTCGAAGACCGCATCCGGTACTCCTCGGCGACCATCTGCTTTATGAACGCGATCTTCTTCTCCCGCTCGATAAATATGAGGTGGCGCTCAAGCGGAACCGGCCGTTCCGCGTAGCGGACGAGGTTCGCCCCGAGTTTCTCCGCAAGCAGCCCGGGTGCCCCGATCGTTGCCGAGAGGTAGAGGAACTGTGCGTCAGGGGCGATATACTTGAGACGTGCGATCAGCCCGTCGAGACGGTGGCCGCGCTCCGCGTCCTCGAGCATCTGGACCTCATCGATCACGACCGTCCCGATATCCTTCAGAGTCTTCCCCGTCCTGAGGAGGTGGTCTATACCCTCGTATGTCCCGACCACCACTGGAGCATTGACGTCACGGTCCCCGGCCGGCCGGGTCTCCGGGAGGTTGAGACGGCTCACCCCTACCTGGAGGGCGACCCGGACAAGGTGACCGTATCGGTCCCGGAACCGCTGGTACTTCTGGTTCGCAAGCGCGACCAGCGGAACCAGGAAGAGCATCCTCCCCCGGCCCTCCAGGAAGTTCTTCATCCCGGCCATCTCCCCGATGAAGGTCTTGCCGCTCGCTGTGGCCGAGACCACAAGAAGATGCTGCCCCTCAAGGAGGCCGCTCTGGACAGCCAGGTGCTGGACGGGCATCAGGTAATCGACGCCGGCGGCCTTCACGAACGCGGGAGGCAGCGAGAGATCGGTGATATGCAGCGTCTTTTCGATCTCGTGAGCCTCAAGCCTGTCAAAGAGCGTTCGCCGCCGGTCAGGCCGCTCTGGCCCAACCGATGCCAGCACCCGGTCGAGATCCCGGACCTGGGCAAGGAGTTTCTCCAGATGGATGAGCACAGAACCGCCGAACCTCCCCATGTAGCCGAGTTCGCGGCGCATCTCGCGTTTCGCGCACTCCATGCAGATCCACTCCCCGCCGTAGCGCACCCCGGTCGTCTTATCTACAGGGGCAAACCTGTCCTCGAGCTGGCAGAACCGGCAGATATAGAGACGTGAAGACGGGATCTGGAGGTCGGCGAGGAACGACTCGAACTCCGGGCTCTCCGCTGCAAGGGCCACCGAGGAGCGGCGCAGCATCGTGATCAGGTCACGCGTAGGGACGGGTGCCGGGTGTCTGCTGCCGCGGCGGCGCATCTTGAAGTTCTTCGGCCGCTGACCCTTCTGAGTCGCGGTGAGGGTGACGAAACCCGTCCCTTCAACGCGGTCGCCCTCGACAAAGAGCAGTTTGTACGCGCTTTTCTGCGGCTGGACGATGATCTTCATGACGGTATCAGGTCATGGATCGTGTAGGCGAGCCCCACCGTCTCAAGCCGCTTGAGAAAATCGGTAAACTCTTCATCGACGATAAGTATCGCACACTCAAGGCCGTGGAACGCCGCCTCGATGACACCTTCCCGGGCACCAAAGAACATATCCTGTTCGATACCCGCCTTTTTAAGGGCCACATACGACTCAAGCCCGACGGCGGCCACAACCTCAGCATCTTGGACGACATCCCTGAGGAGATCCAGGTCGACCATGCGTGACCCGCCACGTTCCACCCGTGGGACCTTGCAGACGTGGACGGCCCCCTCCTTATGCTCGATGATGCCGTTCAACCGGGCGACACCGAGGTCTTCGCCGGGCCTGGCGTCCATCGTCGCAACACCCATGGCGCTCTGCTCCCTCTCTGTCGCATACAGCCAGCCTTTCTGCATGAAGACGCCGACAGTATCCCCCTTCCGGATATCGTCCTCAGCGATGGCCGTCCAGACCGCTACCTGCTGGATGATGTCGCGGGTGACGTGGCGGGCATACGACTCGAGCGCTTCGGCATGCCGGAGCACCCACTCGACGCCGCTCTTCGTGACCTCATACCGGCCCCGGCCGTGAGCGGTGACAAACCCCTCATCCACCAGTTCCCGGATGTACTCCGAGATCGCCTGGGGGGTCACCCCGAGTTTCCCGGCGATCTCCTGCTGGCGGACGGCTGGCTGGTGTTCGGCGATCTCGACCAGGATCTGGAACCGGGTTGCCTCTCGCTTGCTGCGCAGGATGATGTAGAGCGGGTCTTCACTGGGTTCGGTCAAGCAAAACCATCCCCTGCCCTCTCACATCGAGACCGGGGATCCTCTTTGCAAGCCCCCTTATGAAGATCGGGCTGACCCCGTATTTGCGGGATATGTCACCGATAGAGGTTGTTCCGGTCATGATCTCCTGTTGAACCGCATCGACTATGGAACGGAGACTCTCGTCGTTTGATATGGCGATATGAAGCAGATCCCCTATATCACCCATGGAACACTGAAAACTGGCCCGGAACTTGCTGTATGTTGCCCGGTACTCTTTCGTGGGTTTCTCGCCGGGTTTCGGCATCCGCCATTGCTCCTCGATAAGGTTACCCTTCTTGAGGATCGCAAGACACTCGGCAACCGTGGACTTCCCCACGTACTCCGCGAGGTCCTCCTCGGTCATCCATGCCTTATTTAGGAGATCGTAGATCTTTTTATATTCTGCATTATTGAACGTTATGAGAAGAGGAACCAGTTCCACTGGATCGTTAAGAATTTTGATATGTCCCGTCACTGCGATACCCTATTGTTATATGGGGGTATAACTCCATAAATTTTTGCTGAAATC
>DAFR01000162.1:9083-9921 GCA_002497965.1 Methanomicrobiaceae archaeon UBA436
TGCGTCCGGGGAGCGTTTCGAGGAGTTTCTGGAGGCTGTTTCCCGGGGTACACCCTTATCCCGCATAGATTCTGTAGATGTTTATAATCTGCGCGATGGGCAGGAGACGGCGGGGTTTACCATCCTCGAGAGCGGCAGGGGGAGTCTCACGGGATTCATCCCCGCCGATGTCGCCATATGTGACGAGTGTATCGCCGATATATTCACGCCCGGCGGCCGGTACGAGGGCTACTGGGCCACATCCTGCGTCAACTGCGGCCCCCGCTACAGCATAATCACCGACGTCCCNNTACGACCGGGAACGGACATCGATGGCAGATTTCCCGCTCTGCCCCGCCTGCCAGAGCGAGTACTCCGACCCATCCTCTCGCCGCCACCACGCCCAGACGATTGCGTGTGCGGCCTGCGGGCCGCGTCTGAGTCTTCTAAGGGCCGATGGGAGACCGGTTGCGGCAGAAGACCCTATAAGGGAGGCCGCCGCCCTGCTCGATGAGGGTTCGATCGTTGCCATCCGCGGGATCGGAGGGTTCCACATAGCCTGTATCGAGGAGGCGGCTGAAGAACTCAAACGCCGACTGGGCCGGACGGAGCAGCCGCTCGCGGTTATGGCTGANNCGGATCGCGGTCGTCTCTGCGGATGACCGGCGGATCCTGCACTCACGGGAGAGACCGATCGTGGTGCTCGAGAAGCGTGATCCGGAGTCGCACCGGACAATCTCAAGGCTTCATACCATCGGCTGCATGCTCCCATACACCGGGCTGCACCATCTCCTGTTTGCGCACCTTGACCACCGGCTGCTGGTGATGACAAGCGCAAACCTGCCGGGCTACCCGATGA
>DAFR01000148.1:0-16697 GCA_002497965.1 Methanomicrobiaceae archaeon UBA436
AGACCCCTGATCTGCTCCGCCTGATCCTCGACCTTCTCGAGTATGCTGTAGGTGTAGTGCACGCTCTTCCCGGCGAAGGGATGGTTGAAGTCAACGACCGCGCGCCTCCCTATGACGCTGATGACCACACCCTCCCTGCCTTCGATGCTGACCCGCATCCCGGGTTCGGGCTTCTCGCGGAACTGCGTGACCGGGAAAGACCTCACCTCGTTCTCGTCGTGCTCTCCGAACGCCTTCTCGGGCGGGATCTCGACCTCCCCTTCCGTGCCAACCTCCTTTCCGATCAGTTCCTCTTCAAGACCGGCAAGGATGTGGTGGCTTCCAAGGCGGATGGTTACCGGGCCGTATTCCGCCATCTGATTGTAGATATCCTCTTCCTTTGCAATCTCCTCATCTGTGGTATCAAAAACGTCTCCACCGATACGGCCGGTGTATCTGATCCTGACAAAATCTCCTTCCTGAACTGCCATTTCCATTCACCATGGTTAGTTGGTGCACAGCAGCCTCCCGCTGCGGCATTCCCGCAGCGGTGCACCGCGCACCCCTGTCACATTGTTCCATTTCATTAGGATGGAATGGTATATATCATCATTCCAGAGAGCAAACCTGATGCGAGGGTTATGCTAGAGGTGGAGGCAAAGTTTGCGGTCAGGGGTCTCGATGCCATCAGGTCCCGGCTGGAGGCGATGGGAGCGCGAAAGGGCAGGAGAGAACAGGAGCGGGACGTCTACTACAACGCTCCGCACCGCGATTTCGGAGAGACCGATGAAGCGCTGCGGGTCCGTTACGATGATACCGGAGTCACCCTGACCTACAAAGGCCCGAAGGTTCGTGTTGGCGGCGCAAAGGCCCGGGAAGAGCATAACCTGGCGGTGAACTCCGGCGAGACCCTCGAGACGATGCTCTCCTGCCTTGGATTCCGGCGCGCAGCCACTGTCTCCAAGACGCGCGAGTTCTACTATATGGGAGGTGTGACCATAACACTCGACACCGTCGAGGGGCTCGGGACGTTCATCGAGATCGAGATCCTGACCGAAGACGGTAGAGACGATGCCGCCGCAAGGATTGGTGCGATTGCAAAAGAGGTGGGTGTAGATGGTCCACCGATCTACACCTCGTATCTTGAGATGCTGCTGTTCAAACGCTGATCAGATCAATACGGATCTCTTTTGGCTCATTCCCGAAATGGATGAGAGCGCCGTATCCATCCGATGCAGGTCCCGGGTTGACGATGGTGACACCGTCTGCCTTGATGATCCCCCGTGCCTCATGGATGTGGGCACAGCAGACCAGGTCGAAACCGGTCATGTGCTTTCTTATGCTCTGGCTGCCGACGTGGTTCGCGCCGACGGTGTCCAGCGTCTTGTATGGCGGCGCATGGCTGATCAGGACGTTGTGAACGTTCCGCTCCATGTACCTGACAATCCGCCCCAGTTCTTTATCGATCTCTTCTTCCGTCAGTTCAAACGGTGTGTCAAAGGGGGTCTTGTTCGAGCCGCCCAGCCCGGCGAATGTTACCTTGCCAAGGGAGATCCAGGAGTTATGCAGACAGACCGCATCCGAACGCTCGAGCACGTCGACGATCTCGCGGGGATCGCAGTTGCCTGGTATTGCAAAACATGGCACCTCGAAGGAGGAGAGTAATGACTCTACAGGTTCAAGTGGACCGAAATTGGTTATGTCACCAGCGATTATGACCGCATCGTAGTCGTAGCCAAGAAAAGCGTCAACTTTTCCGTAGTTTCCGTGCAGATCTGCTAGGAGGAGCACATCCATCATGCTCTATAGATGAGGAGTGTGTCTAAAAAACCTTATCTCATGATCCATCCACGAGCCGGTTATTCTGCCATCGAGCGCCAGTTTTCCAAGGACGCTCTCGGTCTCCGGAAGGAGCGGCCTGGGGCGGGCGTTTGAGAGCGGTGTCCCTGGCAGCGGCATGAAGTAGTGGATATGCGCCTTCCCGGCCCGCGTCACCTCCCTCACCAGGTCGAGCGTTGCGCGCTGGTCATCATCGGTCTCAAATGGCAGCCCCAGGATGAAATCGACGACCGGAACGAGCCCGTATTCGCGGCAGAGGTCAACGGCGGAAAGGACGTCCTGGACCGTATGCCCCCGGTGCAGACGGCGCAGCACCGCATCACTCCCCGACTGCGCCCCAAAGTGAAGACGGGTGTTGGCGCAGTGGCCGGTCACGAGTTCAAGGGACTCTCGCGAGACGCACTCCGGGCGCACCTCGCCCGGAAATGTGCCAAAGAAGACACGCCGACCATCGAGTTGCCGGAGGAGCCGTTCTACCCTGTCAAGCCGCAGATGGATGCCGTCAGAGCCGTAGGCAAAGGCGTTCGGGGCTACGAACCGGATATCCCGGTAGCGCGAGGCGTGGCGGACGATCTCGTCGATGGAGCGGTGGCGCATACACCGCCCGAAGAGGCGCGGCGTCTGGCAGTAGCCGCAGGAGAATGGGCATCCCCTCGTTATCTCGACAAAACCCTTGATACGCGAGAAGGGCGGGTAACCGTCGAGGAGAACGGTGTGTTGTGCAGGGGTGTAGCCCGCAGAGGTGGCAACCCCTGGAGGAGCGCTCCGCCCATCCTCGATGGCGGCAAGAAGCGCCGGGAGGGTGTACTCGCCCTCCCCGACGACGACGTAATCGGCGTATTCGGCCACCTCACGGTAGCAGGCGGAGGCATGAGGCCCGCCGACAATCGTTATACAGTCTGCGCCGGCGATCTCATCACGGTAGACGCGCTCGTTGATAGAGTTCAGGCTGTAGATGGTGACGTCCGGCCGGGGGCCGTCCGCCACATCGAGTTCGTAGCCGTGCACCTCGCACGCCGCAGCAAGCGCGGCGAGGGTGTTCCTCGCCTGGGGGATGTATCGCCAGTATACCCTCATATCACGGGTTTTGCTGGCGTGCCGGGTGCTCAAAGCGTTCAGACTGACTTCTCCCAGCCCTGGCCCATGTCAACGATCGGGCGGACCTCCGTGACCTCAAACGTCAGCGTGGCGTGCATCATCTTCGCCGCATCCTCGCCCAGTGCCGCTGCAACCTCTCTCTTGTAGTCCTCAAGTTTCTTACCCGAGGTTGCGCAGTCCTTCAGTTTCAGGTAGACCCGCAGACCCTTCCAGTCCATGAGGGTCTTCCCCGGTTCGAGGATGGTGTAGACGGCATGGGGATTCTGCTGCAGGTAGT
Organism: Methanomicrobiaceae archaeon UBA436; assembly: GCA_002497965.1. Classification (GTDB taxonomy): domain Archaea; phylum Halobacteriota; class Methanomicrobia; order Methanomicrobiales; family Methanoculleaceae; genus Methanoculleus; species Methanoculleus receptaculi. Next base: position 3,194 of record DAFR01000148.1, read on the forward strand.
CGAGAGTGCGGTTCTTTCCAAGCCCCATAACGACGGTCTTCTCGTCGACCATCCGCGGCGAGCCGAAGAGAGCCGCGTTTACCTTTCCCTCTCTGTTAGCGGTGCTCAGGATGCCTATCCTTGGCTGTTTGTTGAAGTAGTCCATCAATCTGGATGACATAATTCTTTCCTCCTATCGATCCGAAAATTGTCACTTCTGGGTAAAAAAGGTATGGGTGAGTGCCCTTCCGGCGCGCAAATGAAACATTTTCAGCCGCGTCCGCCCAATTTCAGTAGCCTGTGGCGTAGTAGTAGCCGTTTTCTCTGTGGATATGAACCTGAACGCGGAAGAGTTCGCCGATATTTCTCTCAGTCAGCACCTCAGCCTTTTCGCCGTCCATCACGATCGCACCATCCCGCATCAGGACGACCCGCGAGATTTCCGGGATGATATCATGGAGGTTGTGCGTCACCAGGATGATTCCCGTCCCCGACCTGGCAATCTTTCTAAGGGTCTTTCGGAAGGAGTGGAGCGCGTGCAGGTCGAGACTGTTTGTGGGTTCGTCGAGTACGAGAGTGCCCGGGTCGTGGACGAGCGCCCTTCCGATCAGAAGCCTGCGGGCCTCGCCCGAGGAGACCTCCGTCATCGGCCGGTCGGCGAGGTGGGCGACATCCAGGAACTCGAGGATATCGTCCGCCTTCTGCTCCATCGCCGGTGTCACCTCATGGTAGAAGAGCCCGATGCTCGAGAAGAACCCGGAGAGCACAACCTCGCGCCCCGAGATCCCGCGGGTGAAGGTATACTGGAGGTCGCCGGAAACGATCCCCAGGTGCGATCGGAGGTCAAAGGCATCCCATGTATCAAGCCCGCAGAACCGAAAGACAGTCTCCGAGCCCGGCGAGGAGGGGTAGTATTCCCGCGTGATCGCCCGGATGAGCGACGATTTCCCGGCGCCGTTTGGCCCGAGAATGGCGAGATGCTCACCCTCCTGTATCGTGAGCGAGACGGAGTCAAGGAGTCTATGGCCGCCCCGGACAATGGTGACGTTTCGAAACTCGATGAGCGGGTGGGGGGGAGAGTGGTCTTCAGCCGTCATCTTGACCGCTCCGTCGTGTGGGTGTTCTGGTAGAGGGATTCCATCGAACCTCGCCGCTCTGTATGTTGGACGGCTCTCTTCAAAAGGTAACCTTCTCTCGTGGCGCGGGGCGGTGGGGTGTTCTGCAAGTATATACCGTTCCGGGGTATGCAGAGACGAGGGAGGGAAAGTTTCCTTTCCCCTCCATAGATACAGTGCCACCGTGGAGACCTCTTCTCTGGTGTCAATGTGAACAACCTCACCGAAATCCCATTCCTGCCAACGCGAACGACTCGATGGCATCGGTGAACCGGCTTGATAGCCCCCTGCATACAACCAGGAGACGCTGGCCGGGTTTGTGTCACAGAATCGTTGATCTGATGGCCTCTACTCGCCCATCGTGCAGACCATAAGATTAATCCCCCCTCCCCTGGAACAGAGCCATATGGACACAGAACTGCGCGACACCTACATCAGGCTTCACGGGACCTGCTTCCCGGGAGCCGAACTCCCGATCGCCTTTGAGGTCGGGGGAGCGACGGAGGGTGTGGAGGAGATCCCTCCCCCTAAAGGCTGGAGATGCTTCGTCTGTGACGTCGCCAGGGTGCGGAAGGGCCAGAGCCTCGCCTTCTCTGAAGACTCGATCGGCTGCCGCGGCGGGAGGTTTTACCTCGGTTACGACACCGAAAGAGCTCCCGACTTCCGCTACTTCCTCTCATACGGCAAGCCCGGCGTCGTTGAGGGAGAGCGATACCGGCAGACTCCCGAACTGGTTGATGAACTCGACCGGGGGACAGCCCGGATACCGACGAAGGGAAAGAGCATCGTCTTCAAGCGCTGGGACAACCTGACCGCTGCAGACAACCCTGACGCCGTGGTCTTCTTCGTCCGGCCCGAGGTGATCTCCGGGCTCTTTACGCTTGCAAACTTCGATCGGCCCGATCCCTGCGGGGTTATCTGTCCGTTCGGCGCCGGGTGCAGCTCGGTCTTTCACTACCCCTGGCTTGAGCAGCAGAGCGATGACCCAAAGGCCGTTCTCGGGCTGTTTGACCCTTCGGCACGGCCCTGCGTGCCGGTTGATGTCCTGACGATGGCGTTCCCCATGAAGAAGTTTGAGAAGGTCATCGGGTTCATGGAGGAGAGTTTCCTGATCACGGGCACCTGGGAGAAGGTGATGAAGAAGATCGCACGGAGCAACGCGCTCCACTCACCCTGAAGATCTGGCATGGTGATGCTGCCAGGCAAGTTCCCGGCTCTCCTCTAACATGGCACTCTTCGGAACCACGACGATGCTGTCGATGTAGTCTGGCCAGGGCGCGGTAGCGGCAAGCCGGCTCCTCGATCCCCCTTTTCATTGGCGGCCGGTCTCACGAGATCGTCTGAATCCAGGACAACCGGTGTGCCCGCCAGGTTGTGCCACACCCTCAATAACCCGGCCATGCCGGCAACCTCTTCCTCCATGGTTGCAGTTTCTGGAGGAGGTAGTGTTCCGGCGGGGAATCCGTGCCGGTGGGCGCAGAAGATAGAACCAGAAGGTATACTCCCGCTCCGGCGTTGGAATGAGAGCGGATCACCTCCGGCGGCCGCATGCCGGCCGGGGGATCCGGTGACCGCCGCCAGCCCCCCGCTCACGTCGCGGCCGCTTCGGCCAGCTTCTCCTTGTATGACTCAAGGATCTGGATGATAAACCGCTGGTGCTCCTCCAGCGCCTGCTCATCAAGGGGTGATGTCTCGATCCCGACTGCGTAGAGCAGGATGAGAGTGTTGTCCAGGTCAAGCGTGGCAGGGTCGTCGACCAGGTTCTCGGGGAGGTGGATGGCAAGATACTCGCTGTCCTCCTCCGTGAAGACGTGCTCGGGGTATGTCACCACCCGTGAGATGGCAAGACCCGACGCACGCTCACGCAGGATCAGGAGCGCACGCTCAAGCACCCCGGGGTATGGCTCGATCGCCTTGAGCCGGTCAAGCGCTTTGTTGCAGTTGTCAGTCGCGGACTCATACAGTCCAAACTTAAACCTCAACAGAGCCTGCGCAACAAGGTGACCGGTCTCCTCATCGACCCGCGAAAGGAGCGGCTCGATCCGCATGATATACTCATTCAACATCTGTTTCATCGTCTTCTTCTCCGTTTTTTTGACGTTAAACAACTTCTCCACCCGGACAGAAAGAAGGCTGATCGTCGCCGCAAAGACCACCTGCACGATCACCATCGACCCAACCTCATTTGGAATAAGAAAGATGAGGACAGCGTAAAGTGGCGTAAAGAGCGAGACAAGATCCCGCCGCGGCTTGGAGTAGGCCTGGTAAAAGAGAAGGCACGAAGCGATCACACAGCCGGCAATCCCCGCCCAGAAACCGTAGGAAAACCTCACAACCTCCATCAAGAGCAGACCGACCCCGATACCCCCAAATGAGACTGCAGGAACCGCCATCCAGAGACGTGACGCCGGCCCGGGTGTTATGGTGTTTGTGGTCATCGACTCCTCTCACAAGTCATTTCGCCGCCGGAGATAAACATGGTTTCCATTCTCTACCGCGTGCTCAGGGTTGAGGCAGAAGGTCGACGATCGTAACCCTTGCCTCAAATCCCGTCATTCGTGACCGCAGGTTCTCGCACTCCCGCGCATACTCAGCCCGCAGGCTCTCCAGGCGGTTCTCCGCCCGCGCCTTCGCCGCGATCGCGGCCTCGCACCTCTTCTGCAGGTCCGGGAGCGCCGCTCTGAGACGCTCCTCCTCAACCACAACCTGCAGCGCCGCCAGGGCCGCCTCCTCCTTCTTTCGCTCCATTTCAAGGTCACGCCCGCGTTCAATAGCGTCCCTCAACGCGGCGGGCAGAGTCTCCGGGTCGGAGAAGAGACGGATCTCCTCCTGGTTCTTCAGGGCGAGGTCGCCCCGCCGGACCATATCCAGGACCACCGGCATCGCCGCCTCGATCCCCTCCTCCGCCTCAACCGCCAGGGAGATCGCCGCAACAGCAGCCCTGTCTCCACTCCTCTCTGCCACCTTCCCGGCCTTTCGCAGAATGTGGGCGGCCGTGGACCGGAGCGACCCGATCTCTCTTCCGACCATCTCCTCTTCCGCCCTGATCTCGCGGATCCTCTCCTCCCGTTCTATCTTCCGGGCGTAATCCGGGTGATCTCGCAGGGCGGCAAGCCCTTCCCCGGCCTTCCGGATCGCGTCTTCCAGTTCTCCAATCGCAGCGGCTTGGTCTCGGAGATTTGCGCTTACGGCAGCATAATCATCCCGGATCCGGACAATGGCCTCATACGCCTCCCGCACCCCCTCCACCTGCTCCCGGCGCTCACGCGCCCGCCCGATCGCCTCCGTCATCGCGTTGACCTCGCGCCCAAGGTCGCGGACAGCATCCCTCAACTCCCTGACCTCCCCGGGGTAAACGGACGAGAGATACTTCCCCTGCCCCCTCATCGTCTTGAGCACCCCCTTCAGGATCTCCGCGGCCGTCGCGTAGAAGGTCTCCGGGTCGCCGGACGGCTCGCGTGAAAGGATCTGTGACATCGACCTGGTGAACCCGGGGAGCGTCTTCCGGGATATATCCCTAAGCCGGGGGTGAGTATCATCATCGGTCTCTGCCGTCTCCATCCTGGCGACCGCCTCCCGGAGCGAGACCAGCGTGGCGGAGATGGCGTCCCGTGACGATGCCGTCGCAGCCTCAAGGCCGCGGGCGATCTCCTCCTCGCGGGAGTCCAGCCAGGACGGGATGCCGTCAAACGAGAGTTCCGGGTGCTCTTCCTCCGGTTCAGCCCGGTGAAAGAGGTCGCGCAGTTGTTTGAACATTTCTCTTCTCAGACTATGATCCCGGTCACCATCAGTCTTTTCTTCAATCGCTCCTTGCGATCCGCTGGAGGCGCTCAACACCCCGGATCTCCCGGATGACCTCCACGACCGCAGGAGGGACAAGGTGCTCCCAGGGCTCGCCATCAAGCATCCTCCGACGGATGGCGGTGCCCGAGTGCGTCAGCCGTTCATACATATCCGGAGACTGAACCGCCATCCCGGCCTCGGCAAAGAGCTGCATGACCAGCGGGTTGCTCGAGTAGACCATCTCAAACGGCGGTGTCATCGACCGGACATGGGCCACCCAGAGGGCGTTGCGCTGGATATCCTCGATCGGTATTACGTAGAATGGGCAATCGAGATCCGTGAGCGACCGCGTCAGCATCAGCACCCGTTCACCGGCCGTAAAGGGGTTGTCCAGCGTATGTGAGAGCTGGGCGCTCCCCACCCCTATGACAATCTCGTCCACGGAGCGGGCAATCCTCTCCAGCACCGAGTGATGACCGTTGTGGTAGGGCTGGAACCGGCCGATGTAGAACCCGCGGCTCATTCCCGCGCCCTCCCGCGTGCGACCTGAGCGGCAAACGCTCCCGCCGTAAACCCGGCATCTATGTTCACGACCGCCAGAACCGAGCACGCCTGGAGCATGCTTGCAAGAGCCGCCTCGCCGCCGCCCATGTAGCCGTAACCGGTGCTCACAGGAAGACCGATCACCGGACTGTCGACCAGCCCCGCCACGATCGCCGGGAGCGTCCCCTCCCGGCCTGCGGCCACGATGAAGACGTCCGCAGGTATAAGGTCGCGGAGAGCCGAGAAGAGGCGGTGGATCCCCGCCACCCCGACATCGTAGGCGGTCTTGACACTGCATCCCATCTCCTCGGCCATCAGCCTTGCCTCCTCGGCGGCAGGGATATCGGACGTCCCTGCCGTGAGGATGGCGACCGTCCCCCCGCGGGGGGCGGGGTCCTCACCCGTCGAGAGGATGACGCCGCGTGCAGCCTCCCGGTGCTCCAGCCGGACACCCGGCGGCAGCCGGGCCCGGAGCGCCTCAAGGTGTGCCGGCGAGACCCTTGTCGCGATGCACCGGCCCGCCGCCCTCACCTGCGCAATCATGATCCCCGCAAACGCTTCCGGATCCTTGCCCTCGGCAAGCACAACCTCGGGCACCCCGCAGCGCACACCCCGCCCCGTATCGAACCGGGCAATGCCGTCGATCATATCGATCCTGAGCCCCTCGATAGCGTCAGCCGCTTCGTCCTCGGAAACCTCGCCATCACGATACATCCGGAGGATCTCCCTGATTGTGGCATTCGGCAGCATACTTTGATAACAAAAATATGGGGTGGAGGTATAATATTACATCACATCATGTCCTACCTCGTCTATATTGCATGGTTCGGCGTTGCCGTCACCGTTTTTCTATGGCTGCGCGACCTGCGGATATTCTACCGTACGGGTCTTCCCAGTTACCGGAAAGCGGCGTATCACGGGGTTCCATATACGGCGCTTGCGCTCCTTGGGGCGTTCATCACGGTGTATGCAGAAGGCTGGGACCTTCTCGGTCTTGCGCTGATCCTGCTCGCACTCTACCTCCAGGACAGGGTTGAACGGGAGAACATATGGCATGGAAAAAGTGCCGTCGAGCGGTTCTTCGGCCGGGCGGAGCGCAGAAATGTTAAGGGTTCGCAGAAGAGACCATAACAAGGGAGAATACTGAATGCTTCAGAAACCACGGGGCACACGGGACTTTTTGCCCGAAGAGATGGAACAGCGGCGGTCGATCGAGCAGCGGATGCGGGAGGTGGCCCGGCGGTGGGGTTACCGGGAGGTCTGCACACCCGATTTTGAGCACCTCGAACTCTTCACGATGAAGTCCGGCGAAGGGATAATCCAGGAGATGTATGTCTTTGAGGACAAGAGCGGCAGGAAGATGACTCTCCGGCCTGAGGTGACGGCAGCGGTGCTCCGGATGTACGTCAACGAGGGCAGGGTTCTCCCAAAACCCATCCGCTGGTGCTACTTTGCCGACTGTTTCCGCTACGAGCGCCCCCAGAAAGGCCGCTACAGGCAGTTCTGGCAGTTCGGCGCCGAACTCATAGGTGCGGACACCGCGCTTGCCGAAGCCGAGGTGATCATGCTTGCCGACGATATACTCAGGTCAACCGGTGTCACCTTCGACCTCCACGTCGGTCACCTCGCACCGATGAAGCACATCCTCTCCGGGCTTGACCCCGCTGACCAGGGGGTGATCATGGCCTGTCTCGATAAGCATGACCGGGAGGGGCTTGAGGCGGCGCTCGCCGCCCGGCGTCTCACCCACCTTGCCGAACCGCTTGCCGCTCTCTCCGATTGCAGCAGCGTGGAGGAGGTGTTTGAGGTCGCGGGGGACGTTCCCGAACGCGCCCGGATCGAGGAGATGTTTGCGATCCTTGACTCCCAGGAGATCCGCTACCGGCCGGACTTCGGGATCGCCCGCGGGCTTGACTACTACACCGGGACGGTCTTTGAGGGGTTTGCCAGGAACCTTGGGGCGGAGAACCAGATACTTGGCGGCGGCGCCTACAGGCTCGCCCACCTTTTTGGCGGCGACGATGTCGCCTCATGCGGGTTTGCGATAGGGTTTGACCGTGTCATGGTCTCGCTCGGCGGGGTTGAACTCCCCCACGAGTCCGTTGTCGGGGTTGTCTGCACGCCCGGGGCCCGCGGCCGGGCGCTCCAGGTTGCCCGCGCCTTCCGGGAGGCCGGGATCCGGGCTGAGGCCGACCTTATGGAGCGGGGGCTCGCCGCCCAGGTTGCTCACGCCGCAAAGACCGCGGAGTTTGTCGTGATCATCGGCGAACGCGAGGTTGAGGCCGGCACGGTGACCCTGAAGGACCTCCGCACCGGGGAGCAGCAGGAGATGGGACTCGAGGACGCCATCGCCGGGGTGGCAGGGCATGGTCATCGCTGAGGACCTGGCCAGAGAGCAGCGAAGCATCAGCGTTGCGGAGTTCTTCGAGAAGAACAAACACCTCCTGGGTTTTGACTCCCCGACACGCGGGATTATAACCACCGTCAAAGAGGCGGTGGACAACGCCCTCGACGCCTGCGAGGAGGCTGAAGTCCTGCCGGACATATTTGTCGGAGTAAAGAGGGTCGAGGACGAGGTCTACCGTATAACCGTCGAGGACAACGGTCCCGGGATCGTGCCGGAGAACGTCCCCCCGGTCTTTGGGAAACTCCTCTACGGTTCCAGGTTCCACCAGATCCGCCAGAGCCGCGGGCAGCAGGGTATCGGGATATCGGCTGCGGTGCTGTATGCGCAGCTCACCACCGGCACCCCGGCCCGGATCACCTCCCGGACGGGGGCAAAGACGCCTGCCCACCGGTTCGAGGTGATGATCAGGACGGAGACGAACGAGCCCGAGGTCATCAGCCACGAGAAGATCGAGTGGGACCGGACGCACGGGACAAGGATCGAGATCCAGTTCAGGAGCACCCTTGCCGCGAAGAAACGGCTGCTCGACTACCTGAGGCTGACGGCGATCGTAAACCCGCATGCAAGGATCACCGTGGATATCGACGGTGAGATCACGGTCTTTGAGCGGGTAAGCGACGAGGTCCCGCCGTGCCCGAAACCCGTCCTCCCCCACCCGCACGGGATCGAGTTCGGTGCGCTGAAAAGGCTGGCGGCCGCGAGCACGGGGACGGTGGAGGAGTTCCTGGTCGGCAGTTTCTCACGTGTCGGGAAGAAGACCGCAGAGGAGATGATCGGCCTTGCCGGGCTCAAACCCTCCCGGAAGGCAAACAAACTCGACTCAAACGAACTCAAGCGCCTCCTGGAGGCGATGCAGGCCGTGAGGGTGCCGGCCCCGCCGGCGCAGCAGTGCCTCTCACCGATAGGCGAGGACCTGATCTGCAGGGGGCTTGAGAAGGAGATCCACCTCGATTTCATCAAGGCGCGGACGCGGCCGAGCGCGGTCTACGGCGGGCACTCGTTCATAGTCGAGGCGGCGATAGGCTATGGAGGCAGGATCCCGCCGGAAGGGAACGCCAGGATCCTCCGGTTTGCAAACCGCGTCCCCCTCCTCTACCAGCAGGGCGCCTGCGCCATCACAGACTGCGTATCTCAGGTGAACTGGAAGAACTACGGGCTCGCACAGCAGGGTCTACCGATGGGCCCGGTTCTGATCATGGTCCATGTGGCCTCCACAAACGTTCCCTTCACGAGCGAGAGCAAAGATGCGATCGCGTCAATCCCGGAGATCGAGCGCGAGATAGTCCTTGTCCTCCAGGAACTGGGGCGGGAACTGAAGCGGTATCTTTCCCGGCGGGAGAAGAAGAAACTGCAGGACGACCGTGCCCGTGCGGTCTGCTCGATCATCCCGGAGATAGCAGCAAAGGTTAGCGAGATCGTTGAACTCCCGCCGGTCGATACCACCCCGATCGAGGGCAAAATTATGCGAAAAGTCGTTGCAAAGAAAAGGACGGTCGATGGGAAGGTCTCTATCGAGGTGAACAACTACACCGGAAAGGAGGTTGAGATCGTTATCTACAGCCTCTCCCGCGATACGGCGGAGGACGCGGTGCCCCGGCCGGATTTTGTGGACAGCATCGACGGCGAATACAACAAGGTATGGCGGTGCACCCTCGGTGCCGGCGAGGCCTGGCGCGTCCTCTACACCGGGACGGGTGAGGGGACGTTTGACCTGCGGGGGGTTGATGACGGGATGAAGGTGGTGGTGGATCTCGATGTCTAGGGAAGAGATGGATGCGCGTGCAAAGGAGCGGCTTGTAGGTATCGCACGCGAGTGGTATGAACAGATGCGGGACGGCGTTGTGCCGTATATCCGGCTGCCGACGCGGACGAAGCGGAATCTTGAGTATGATGACGATAGCGAGGTCTGGAAGTACGGCGACCGGGAGAGCACGCGGTCGGCGGCAACGGAGAAGAGCGCCATCCATCTCCTGAAGATGGCCTACGTCATCGGGTTCCTGAAGCAGCAGCTCGTGGAGAACCGGTCGTCGACGCTGAGAGAGCTCTATTACATCTCCGAAGGCTGGAAGAAGGCGAAGTTTGCGGCCCAGGACGAGAGCAACCTCCTGATAGAGGACCTGGAGATCATCACCGAGATGCAGCGGGAGGCGTTCCACCTCCGTCCGGAGGAGGACGGGGCCTCGATATTCGGGCCGCTCAGGCTTCGGGAGACCACCCGCCGGGGGGTGAAGGAGATCCACTGCCAGGAGGATGTCGGGGAGGCGGGATACCCCATCCCGAACAACGTCGACAACCTCGAGTTCATCGATCACGACGCGAAGTTTGTCATCGCCATAGAGACCGGGGGTATGTATGCCCGGTTGATGGAGAACGGGTTTGACCAGGACTACGGGGCGATCCTTGTCCACCTGAAGGGTCAGCCGGCGCGTTCGACGCGCAGGGTGCTGCGGCGTCTCAACGAGTCGCTTGGTCTGCCGGTGGTGGTCTTCACCGACGGCGATCCGTGGTCATACAGGATATATGCAAGCGTTGCCTACGGTTCGATCAAGAGCGCCCATATCTCGGAACTCCTGGCGACGCCTCAGGCGCAGTTTGTGGGGGTTCAACCCTCAGACATCTCGGACTACAACCTCCCCGCAGACAGGCTCACAGAACAGGATATAAATGCCCTTAAAGCGGAACTCACCGATCCGAGGTTTGCGACCGAATACTGGCATAACCAGATCCGCCTGCAGCTCGATATGAGGCTGAAGTCGGAGCAGCAGGCGTTTGCAAGCAGGGGGCTTGACTTTGTGACGAAGGAATACCTGCCAACAAGGCTGTCGGAGATGGGGGTTATCTAGAGGGGGCCATGGAATTGGGGTTTGACCGGGAGAAGAACCGGCAGGAGCGGCTGGCCTTTGTCCGGAGACATGCTCTCTGGGTCAGGCGGGTCCCAAACGAGGTCTGGAGCCGCGAGCAGGCCGATCTGATCGATGCGTTCCTGGCGAACGCCGGGAGTTACGCCCTTTCCCGTGCCCGGTACCTCGAGATGCACCAGGCTCTCGCGAAACGGCGGCACCCTGGATCTTCGTGATCCCCAAAGACCTCATGGCGGTGTTCTCCGGNNGGCGCGATCATCTTACTGCGCGGTGATGAGGACCGGTGCAGATAGCGATTGAGTACCCCGCGAAGGAGCGTTGGTCTCTGTCGCGGTGAAAGGGTTAGTGACCGGGGAACAACCTTCTTTGCCGGGAGATCCGGGCCTCTCCCCCATCCTTTCTGGTCGATGCCCCCTCATTCCCGGCGCTCTTCAGTCGGGAAGGAACGCTCTCATCGCCCTCACCTTGTTCCGGATCGATGCCCGCTCAACGCCGAAGAAAGAACTGATCTCCTGCCCGAGGGGAGGGGCACCCCTTCCCGGCCGGATAAGATCCTCATCCTGGCAGGCTGCATACACGATCGCCGCACTCCAGAGAACCGCGTCTCCTCGCGCGAGCGGTGCGGCCGGATGATCGAAGAGGTCCTTGACGATCCTTCTGCAATGCTCCAGAATGGTGTTATCCGGAAAACGTTGGCAGAAGTCCTCGCACCTCTCAAAGATCATGGCGGCGCGTATATTGCCGGCGAGCGCTTCCGGTGTTCTGCCCTCAAGCAGGTTGGAGAGTTCCTTCTGGACCTCTTCGTTGTCGAGGTCAAACCCGGCCATCTCGACGAGTTCTCTCACCGCGAAATTGAAGAACGCATCGAGGTCGTCCGTGTCGACGCCTGCCTCCTCCGCTTTCATGAGGATAAACTTGAAGATGGCCTGGCCTTTCTCCGGGCTCGTGGCTGCTTTCTGAAAGGCGGGTTCCGCTTCTTTGAGGGCGGCGATGAGTTCAGAAGCGTTTGTGAGGTGGCCGGATGCTTCCATATGCGTCAGGAACCGGCAGAGGATCGGGACGGCGTTCTCCGGCCAGTCTTCCGGGAAGATCGGGTTTTGCGACAGTTCATCGACCAGGCACCTCTGCACGGACAAGGCATCCCATGCATCGATCTTCACTTCGTAGACGATATACATGAAAGTACAGAAGGCCATGACGGTATCCCCGGCCATACAGGCAATTCCTTCTCCGTATGCCGCCCTCTCCGCCTCAACAAACTCGTTGATATCAGGTCCGATATCCTGGATGACGGCAGCCATCGCGGCGTTCACCTCGGTTTCGTCATCAAGCGGGATCTCATCCAGGAGCTCACCCGGTTCTTCGGGAACGATCTCATCCGCGCTCCATCCCGGGGGATACCAGTGGAGTGCGGTTTCAGGATCCTCGGCATAGCCACAGACGCCGTTTCTTGGAGAGTTGGCAATGAGGTCTACACAGTCGGGATCGTATTCGGTCGATGAGAGGCATTCACGGCAGTAATAATGTTGGAAATCCTCGTCAAAATCGTTCAGGGCAAGTTCGGCCTCGCCGCCGCAGAGGTCGCAGGGGATAATTGGCCGGTCGTTCCGCGCGATCAGGCAGAGCGGGCCGTCCCTCGGGGCAACGGACGTCTCCCCGATCACCTTCAGGTCCAGCGATGTGGGGGAGCCGAAGTCGTAGTCATAGGTGAACGTGCTGCCCGGAGCGATGAGGTGCGAGAGAGGGACATTCATGTCGTTTGTAAAACGCTCGGCGTCCGAGTCGTATGTGGCCCCGCCGATCCGGAAGGAACTGAGATGCTCGCAACACTCCACCCACACATCGCGGATCAGCTGGTCGAGATCTCCAAGCCGGGCGTCGTGTCGTGCGAGAACCACCAGCCAGTATTCCTTATGGTACCGCCCCTGTATCATGATGAGGAGCGAAGGTTCCTCTCCGATGGGCCAGCCCGACGCCTGAAGGCATTCCGTGCCGTGTTTAAGGGCCTTCCGTTTTGTTACGGGAGCCCTGCAGAGCAGGCAGGTACCGGGTGAGACCTTTGATGTCATTCACCAGAATGGTATGATTGCCATAAGATAATGAATGATCGTGGTCTGTTGTCTTCTCCGGGAACGCGATCAGGACGCCCCTCCGCATGCCCGGACTACTGGGGCATGTCACCGTATTGTGTGGGTCCAGAGGCATGGGAGTGATCACTACCTCACGCAGAAGTGCGCGAAGGTCGCGAAGACGAAGCGGTCCACAACGGATCTTCCGCGCGTCTGCATGACCGCTCCGGGGGGCCCCCGCAACTACCCCTTACGGGTTGGGCTCTTTCGTCAGGATTACTTTCGCCCCGCACGGCACACTTTAATGCCTGACCTGGGCGATAGCAAATCCATGCTACGAACCAGGATTGTGATCGACAGGGTCCGGAAGGATGGACTTGTTTTCGCCTCTGACTACTCGGACTGCGACCATTCGATGGAGGGTTTCAGGAAGGTTATGTTCCGGGCGAAGGAGGTGACTCCCCTCAAAACCGGGGCGGCGTACTCGCTTGAGTATGAGACGGAGGATATCCTCAAACCCTTCGTGCAGAAAAGCCGGAGCGGGAAGACAACCTACAGTTATCCCCAGCGGTTCTACCACAAGATAACAAACGTCACTCTTGTATCAACCGATCCCGACCCGGACCTCCTGCTGGACCTCTGACCCCCCACGAATCCCTCTGCACGGTCTATCGGAACGACACAGCATCCCGAATCCGGAGGAGTGGTGCTGCGAGCGGTCGGCAACCCTGTAGCGGCCCGGCAGCT
>DAFR01000148.1:16706-18057 GCA_002497965.1 Methanomicrobiaceae archaeon UBA436
GCGTCACAGTTCTTCCAGCCATTCAGCGATCGGGACAGTGTGGACGGCCCGCCCGTCGACGGTCGTCTCCGCCGATTCCGACGCAGTGACGATCGTTCCTTCGTCAAGGCCGTGTGCGTCCATCGCCTCGACAAGGCCGCGCATCTCCCGCTGCCTCGTAGCGTCGTCCTGCAGGGACTGCGTCACCTGGACGGCCTGGACAATCGTCCGGCCTGACCTGACCAGGAAGTCGCACTCGTAGCGGTCCCGGTGGTAGAAGATGTCGCCGTACTTCTTCATCAGGGCGATGAAGACGATGTTTTCCAGGAGTCTTCCACGATTTTCGGAGAATGCAAATGCAACTGCGTTTATCAGGCCGGGATCCACGAAATAGATCTTTTTTGGGTTTGCAACCTGTTTTTTAACGGAATAATCGAACTTCATCAGAGGGTAGAGGAGAAACGCGTTCCCGGCGTACTCGATGTACTCCCTCACCGTATCTGGTGCGATATTGAGAGTCCTGGCAATCTGGTTGTACGAGACGGCGTTCCCGGCATTTGATATGAGGTAATAGAGCAGGTCTGTAACCTCACTGTTCTTCCGCACCCTGTTTGGATAGATGATGTCCTTGAGATAGATCGTCTCGTAGTAGTTTTTGAGGATCTGCATCTTCAGGTCCTCGTCTTTTTCAAGGACCACCCGGGGGAAACCGCCGTATTTCAGGTACATCTCGAAATAATGCCTCTTCTCGATGATTGTCGGGTTTAGAATGCCCTGAATGCGGAGAAATTCAGGGAACGAGAGAGGGTACACGGTACAGGAAAAATACCTGCCGGAGAGGAGGCGACTGCTCTCCTGCCTGAGCAGCGAGGATGTGGAGCCGGTCAGGATGCATTTGACCGTACTCTTCGTGTCATAGAGGGTCTTGATGGTAGGCACCCAGGAGGGGTAGTGCTGGACCTCGTCGATGCAGAGATAGAGCCGTTCGAGACCGGGATGACGTGCGAGATGGTCCTCGACGACGCGACGGACCAGCCAGGGGTCGTCTGCCATCGCGAGGAGGAGTGGTTCGTCCATGGTGATGAAGAGGATAGCCCTGCCAGGCACACCTCTTCCGAGAAGGGAACTGATGATCTGGTACAGTAGCGTCGACTTCCCTGTCCTGCGCGCGCCGATGAGGAGGAGCACCTCCGGTGCATCAAGATACTGCATCAGGGAGGGAAAGAAAGAAAGCCGTTCAACGCCGGTTTCGAACTCTTTTCCGAACCACCAGGGGTTCTGGCTCTCGAGTGCGATCTGCAGTTTTTCAACCATTTATCGATTATAGTCGACGGTAATCGAAAAAAGTGTCGATTATGATCTATGATTCACC
>DAFR01000008.1 GCA_002497965.1 Methanomicrobiaceae archaeon UBA436
TGCCGATGCCATCCTCCTCGACACAAGGACGGAAGAGAGGATCGGGGGAACGGGGATTCCTCATGACTGGAGTATAAGTGCAGAGATAGTGGCAAACTCAACGGTTCCCGTGATACTTGCAGGAGGGCTCACCCCGGAGAATGTCAGAGACGCGATACAGAAGGTTCGCCCCTACGCTGTCGATGTGCATACCGGTGTCAAGAAAGACGGTGTCCGCAACCTGGAAAAGACGCTTGCGTTTGCCAGGGCAGCAAGAGACGCTCTGAAGTAAGACCGCCGTATAAACTTTAGGTAGCACAAAAATCAGGCCAGATCCCGCCGGATGATTATATGATCCCTTCAGGCTCTCATACCTCTTTCGGTATCCTGATCGTGAAGGTGCTCCCCTCGCCAACCTGGCTTGCCACCGTTATCTCCCCTCCATGCAACCGGACATACCTGTTTGCGATCGAGAGGCTCAGGCCCACCCCACCGCCTTTTTTATCCTGATCGCAGGCACCCCCAAAGTAGAACGGATCGAAGATCGACCTGATCTTCTCTTTCGGGATGCCTCTGCCGTTATCGCAGACCATGATGTAATGATTTTCAGGCGACTCCCTGTACCTGATCCACACCTCCTTGGGAGGGTCGTTATAACTGACCGCGTTTGATATCAGGCTCTCCACCGCAACCGCAAGCCTCCCGGCATCGCCCGGCATGTGAACGTCATCGGGTATCTCGTTTCGAATCAATGCTTCACGCTCATAGCCTCCACTGGCTATAACGGACTCGACCAGGTCGCGAAGCGCTATATCCTGGATGTTCAGGTCAATATAATCGGTCGCAAAGACGCTCAACTCGACAGCCCTCTCCACAACCGCCTGCTCCTGAATTGCGCAGTCAAGGCAGACCTTGAGGATGGATTCGGTCTCCGGAGTTATGCCGTAATACTCCGGATCATCCAGGACCAGTTGGAGATACCCGATGAGCGGCTGCAGCGGTGTGCGCATCTCATGAGAGATGGTGGTGGTGAGGTGTTTCCAGCGGTCAACCTCCCATGAGAGTTGCCTGCAGGCAAGCCTCTGCCGGCGCGACTCGGTGACATCGCGTGCCGATCCAATGACGCCCCTGAGAACGCCGTCAGCCGCGGTATACGGGCATAGACTGACGGAGAAGGTGTGCCGGAGACCCCCTATCATCAGGTCGAGGCTGTAGCGGACGTCTTTTCGCTCATCGATCACCTTCCTGACCTGCGCCATGTGTTGCCGGGCAAGGTCCTCCGGCAGGATTGCCCCCACATCCCGTCCGGTCAGTTTGTCGGGATCAAGACCATACTCCGGGGCACGGGCCCAGAAGAAGTGGAGTATGCGGCCAGAGGTGTCCTGCATGAAGAATATATCGTTTGTCTGCCGGACAAACTCATTCAGGCGACTGTCTGACCGCAGAAGATCGCCGTTCTCATCCCTGAACCTCCCGCAGTCCACAACACTGCACTCGAAGAGATCCTCGCCGGCCAGTGGCCGGCCTGAGAGGAGAACCCGCCGCGACTCTCCGTCTTTCGTGTAAAAGATCGTCTCGATATTCCCGATATAGCCCTCCTTGTTCATCTCCTGGATGAACGAGGCTCTATCGCTCTCATCCGGCCAGAATTTCTCCAGGGAGATGCCAACAACTTCCGTGGGCGAGTAGCCCAGCATAGCGGCAAACCGCTTGCTTGCACAGGCAACGCGAAGCGACCCGGGTTCGCAGAGGAATTTTGCATCGCGGCTGTTCTCGATGATCTTCCTGCAGCGGGACGCAGTCAGGTAGGAGTCCTGTGAGAAAAGAGTTACGGCCCCGAAGACCCAGAAAAAGAGGAGTGCGTGTAACCCCACAAGAAGAGGGGCGACCCTGTATCCAAGGAGGGAGAGGCTGGTCTGGCCGAGCACGAAACCGGTGACGAGGATCACAGTCACATGGAACGCCTGTGGAGGGAACCAGAGAGCGGCAAGGAGGATCGGGACGCAGTAGACCAGGGTGCAGGGGGTGGAGAGATTCACAGGCGCAACCGCCGTGAGCACAAGCGATACCCCTGCGAATGACGATAGAACGATCATTTTGACGAGATCTGTCGCGGTGAAGCGATCCTGGTTTAGGCAACTCAAGAGATGCCGGTTCTCGGGCATGTCCAATAGAGAGATCTCACCATTATCTATATTTATAGGCTCCGAAAACATCATCCGATTTTAAAATGATTTTTACAAAAATAATCCGATATACCCGGGCATTACTGGATTTTCTCATGAACCTCTCCAGATCTCCCGGAGAGGCGGTGCAGCCTGCCCGATGATGATTCCTGCCGCAACCGAAGGTAGCATTATGATGGTCGTCGTTCAACCCAGAAATATGCGTCCTTTCGTCTTTGTAAATGTTGCCATGAGCGCTGATGGGAAGATCTCGACCGCTGAGCGCCGGCAGGTGAGGATTTCAGGCGATGACGATTACTCGCGGGTCGACCGGATCAAGGCAGAGAGCGACGCCATCATGGTCGGGATCGGCACGGTGCTCTCCGACAACCCCTCGCTCACGGTCAAGTCACCCGATCTCAGGGCATGGCGGAGAGAGGCCGGAAAGGATGAAGACCCGATTCGTGTCGTTGTGGACAGCAGGGGAAGAACTCCCCCGGATGCAGACATCCTGCACAGGGGAGCGGGAAAGCGGATCATAGCCGTCTCACGGGCAGCATCGCCAGAAGCGCTGGATGTTCTCAGGCGGTACGCCACCGTCATCGTAACCGGCGATGAGACAGTCGATCTTTCAGCCCTGCTCGAAGAACTCTACCGGCTGGGTGTCCGGCGCCTGATGGTTGAAGGGGGAGGGACTTTAATCTGGGCGCTTATGGAAAAGGGTCTGGTCGACGAACTTCAGACCTTCATCGGCAACATCATAATCGGCGGAAAAGATGCCCCCACCCCTGTCGACGGCACCGGTTTTTTCCGCGATGAGGACTTCCCGCGGCTCGCGCTCATCGAAGCCGACCGGCTGGATGAGGGTCTGCTGATAAGGTGGAGGGTAAAGAGGGCGTGATGATACGGCTCGAGTGGATGAATGCACGCCGATGGCGACAAAAAGAGG
>DAFR01000139.1:0-1225 GCA_002497965.1 Methanomicrobiaceae archaeon UBA436
GCCGAGGACAACCATGTGGATGCGGCAGACCCGCTCCCCTCGCTCAGGTTCGGTTCAAAAGAGATATGCTTTTTTAAGCCAAACCCGTCTTGTGTTTCGCCCCTCCGCTTACGTCGGCCGCGTCATGCGCATCGACCCCGTGAGGCGCCAGAGCGTGATAAGTCTTGGCTCAACGCTCGCGCTGACCGCGATCGGGTTCCTCTCCACGATGTTCTTTGCACATACCGTGGGTCCCGCCATACTTGGTGCTTACTTCCTCTTCGTCGCCTACTACAGCGTCTTCAACCTGATCGGGGACGGGGGGTTCGGNNCCGCGGTCAAACGGATCAGCGAGGGTGTGGACCAGAACGCATACTTCACCGCGTTTGTATTCCTCCGGGTGATGCTGCTCGTTGCCTCGGCGGGTCTCCTCCTTCTGCTGCGCCCGCTCCTCGTCGATCTCACCGCATCAGGGGCCTTTCCCTGGCTTCTTGCTGCACTGGTCGTCAGCGTCTTTACCAATGTTGCAGCAAATGGCGTATATGGGACCGGGAAGGTCGGCATCAACCAGATCGGTAACCTGATCGACACCCTGGTCAGGATAATCATCCAGGTCATTGCGGTCATCCTGGGTTACGGGATTGCAGGTCTCGCCGGCGGGTTTGTCGCCGGGCTCATCGCCTGCGGTCTCTTCACCTTCCGGTTCCTGGACCTCTCGCCTGCACCGTTCGGGCTGCCGCATCTCCGCAGCCTCTTCTCCTTCTCGGTCTGGACGTTCCTCAGCTCGAGCGGCTACCTTGTCTTCTCGTATGCGGATACGATCATGATCGGCTACTTCATGACCGACGTCGATGTAGGGATATACCGTGTGGCGTTCCAGTTAACCTCGTTCGCGACTTTTGTCACGCTTGCACTCCACACCACACTCTTCCCGAAGATCAGTTACTGGGGAAAACAGGGAGAACTATCTCAGGTGGAGCACGCCATCGCCAGGGGGTTCACATACTCTCTCCTGCTCGCGGTTCCGGTGGTCTTTGGCGGCTGGCTCCTCGGTGAACGGCTCCTCTACTTCTTCTACGGGGCGGCGTTCTCGGTCGGGGCGGGCGCTCTCGCAATACTCCTGCCCGTCCAGATAGCCCATGTCTTTATGTTCCTCCAGACGATGTCCCTCAACGCCCTCAACCGGCCGCAGGACTCGTTCCGGGTGACGGCTATATCTGTCTGTGCAAACATCCTCCTGAACCTG
>DAFR01000139.1:1347-1782 GCA_002497965.1 Methanomicrobiaceae archaeon UBA436
ATCATCCTTGCCGCTCTTGTCATGAGCGCTGCTGTTGCGGCGTTTTCATACGCCGTCCCGCTCAGAAACGTCTTCGTCCTTCTGGGCGCGATCGCACTCGGCGGGCTTGCGTATATGCTGGTTCTCCTCAAACTCGACCGCGGCATCCGTGACGAGCTGAAAGACCTGGCAGAAGGTCTTGGCATCCCCTGGCCGGGGATGCTCTGAGGCGCAAAGAAAATAGAATGACCACCTGCTCTGCCACGCTGCTTTCAAAGGGGGAGTGGCTAAACCAGTATTCTGGCAGCCTGTGGCTGTGAACCATCCCGTCCTGGAGGGCGGGGCTTCCTGCTTCATCCCCCTTTATTGAGGCGGGTCCACAGGCTCAACGGTGCGTTTCCACACCTGCTACACTTTGAGGAGGTATCAAAATCGTGAAGAAGGTGCTCCACGATA
>DAFR01000139.1:1816-7982 GCA_002497965.1 Methanomicrobiaceae archaeon UBA436
ACCCTTCCCCGTGTCACCCGGGTAAAAAATATCAGAGCGCGGGTTTGGTCTTCAGCGCCTCGACCAGGAGGTTGATAGCCGCCTCGATATCACCTATGTCCACCACCTCGACCGGGGAGTGGATGTAGCGCGCGGCAATAGAGAGCGGGACGCTCGGGATACCCCCGCGCTCAAGATGGATTATCGTCGCATCGGTGTTTCCGCCTGTTCCCACCTCGACCTGGCATGGGATCTTCTTCCTCTCCGCCGTCTCACGCAGCCAGGCGACCATCCTGGGATCGGATATGAGCCCGCGCCCGCTCGCGTTGACGATGCTCACGACAGGCCCCCTGCCCATCTCGACGCTTGCATCCTTCTTCTCGATCCCGGGATGATCGCCGGGGATGGTGACATCGGTTGCGATGGCACAGTCGGGATTCAGGGAGTATGCGCTCACCTTCGCCCCCTTGAGTCCCACCTCCTCCTGGACGGTGAAGACGGCGTAGACGGTGTGGGGCGACTCCATCCGCTGCAGCGCCCGTATGAGCATCGCAACACCAACCCGGTTGTCGAGCGCTTTTCCGGTGACGCGGTTGCCGGCAAGGTCCGTGAACTCACGGTCGATGGTGATGGGGGTGCCGATCTCGATCCCGAGGCTCTTTACCTCATCCTCGCTTGCAGCACCCACATCGACAAACATATCCTCGATCTTGATCTCCTTCTTGCGCTCCTCCTCTTTCAGCATGTGCGGCGGTTTCGCGCCGAGAACACCCATGACCGGGCCGTTTTTGCCGTGCAGGATCACCCGCTGCGTGTAGAGCACCGGCCCGAACCATCCCCCGATCGGGACGACCCTGATGAAACCCTTCTCATCGATATACTGGACCATCAGCCCTATCTCGTCCATGTGGGCGGCAAGCATGATCGAGAAGTCATCGCCGCGCTTAACAGCGATCAGGTTGCCCATACTGTCCTCCCGGATCTCGTCGACCGAACCGGCAACCTCAGCCCTTATGATATCCCTAATGCTCCCCTCGCAGCCCGAGACGCCATGGGCGTCGGACAACTTCCGCAACAACTCTTTTACCATTCTTCGCTCACCTCATCAACTCCCCCAGACGCGCGATCGCCCTGGTGAGGTTCTGTCTCGATGTCGCGTAACTGATACGCGCGTAATCTGGCGCCCTGGAGCCAAAAGCATCGCCCGGCACGATTATGACACCGTTTGCAATGGCCTTCTGTATCAGGTTCTGCCCCATAGGAACAAACATATAGAACGCACCCTCGGGCCGCGGGAAATCAAACCCGAGCCCGGTGAGCCCCTCGTAGAGCAGGTCGCGCCGCGCACGATACTCCTCCCGCATCCGTGCAACCGGCGTCTGGTCGCCTGTGTATGCGGCGACCGCGGCATACTGCGATATTGATGTCGCGCACGCCTGAGCATACTGGTGCACCTTGAGCAACTGCGGGATGTAGTCTTCTGAGGGGGCTGCCAGGTAGCCTACCCTCCAGCCGGTCATGGCGTAGGTCTTGCTTGCGGCGTTGACGGTGATGACATCGTCACCAAAACGGGCCGCGCTGACGTGTTTCTTCTCGTAAACGAAGTGTTCGTAGACCTCGTCCGAGACGACGGTAACCCCGCGGTCGTTTGCGTACTCCACAAGGGCACGGATAGACTCCTCGCTCTCGACAGCACCCGTCGGGTTTGCCGGCGAGTTCAGGACAAGGAGCCGGGCCCCGTCCATCAGTCCTTTCGCCTGTTCAACGTCCACATGAAGGTTTGAATCGAGTGGAACACCAACGGGGCGCCCGCCGGCGATGACCGCAAGGGCAGCGTAGGAGAGGAAACCCGGGTCAGGGACCAGGACACGGTCGCCCGGGTTTACAAGCGCCTCCATGACCAGATGGAGCGCCTCGCTCCCTCCTGCCGTGACCAGGATCTGCTCCGGCAGGTATGTGAGATTGTTCTCGCGTGCAAACTTCCCGCAGATCGCCTCCCGGAGTTCCGGAATCCCTGCGTTCGGCGTGTAACCCGTTCTACCCTCTCTTATGGCGGCGATTGCTGCCATCTTGATATGGTCGGGCGTGTCAAAGTCCGGCTGCCCGATGCCAAGGTTGATCGCGTCCTGTCCACCGGCATCAAAGAGCCTGCGGATCCCGGACATCTCTACCCCCAGCACCCGGTCGGCATACCTGTGTTCTTTCATACACTTACCTCACTCAATGTTTGCGTGCCGGCACTGGAGATCCTCCGGCCGGCAGCTCATGATCTCCATCAATCTGGAGATGATCGCGTCTGCAAAGATCATGGCGGTCGTCTCGAAGATGGTGCCAAGCGGCGCAAACGATCTATGCTCCCCCATCATCTGCCGGATCTCGAACTCTGCAGACTCGTCAGCCACCTTGTCGCGCTGGCTCTCGATGATGACGACGCAATCAGCGATTCGGGCGATTCGTGAGTCTCTCTTTGAGGTGATGAGGCAGAGCCTTCCGCCGATCCCCTTTGCAGTCTCAGCGATATCCGCAATCGTCCTGGTAGCGCCAGACCCCGAGAAGACGATGATGAGATCTCCCGGCTTCATGGCCGGTGTCACCGTCTCCCCGACGACATACGCCGTGAACCCGAGGTGCATCAGGCGCATGGCAAACGCTTTTGCCACGAGCCCTGAACGGCCGGCGCCCATGGTATAGACACGGTTTGCGTTCAGGATTTCAGAGATCAACGCCTCGATCTCCTCATCGGAGATCTCGTCTGCGATGGTTATGATCCTGGCCGCCATCAACCGCATCATCTTCTTAACCGGGTGATCAGTCATACTAACTCCGGAGTTAAGTTCACGCGAATCATACATTAGAATATCCCGGTCACTCTGGAGCGGAAAGGATCAGGATGTTACGCACGGGTTTGATTGAACCGCCAATGAGCCACCGCGGTATCCACCTGGAACTCGACCATCACTGGAGTTGCCCGCCACGGATGTTAACCCTATCGGATCCCTCTGATGGTGCAGTTTGACGGTTTCAGGGAGGCGCGATCCACAAACCCGGCAGGGAAGGGGTGATGATCTGTCAAAGGCATCAGTATTTATACCACCGCCCCTTCTCATCGTATTCCCCCTGCAACTCCTGCAACCGCGCCGCACCAGAGGCGCGGTTGCTGAAAAAACTCGCCTTGTATGTGTAGTGGAACGCCGAAAAAATGAAGATCACAACGGCATAGACGATTGCAGTTATCCATACCCCCTCTGTCCCGATGAGGGCCAGGAGATCCTCCGGCATCAGCGTCTGAAGTTCTGCCGGACTCATGCTGACGAGCGGTTCAAGTTTATCCACGAGGAGGGCCGACAAGGCAAAGAGGGTCAGAATACCGAGAACGACCAGAACGAGTATGTTTATCAGGTAGAAGGCCAGGACGCTCCAGAGGTTGTTCATGACAAACTCAACGCTCCTCCGGATCGACTCAAAGACGTTCGTCCCCTCAAAGACCGCTGCGGTGTCGTAGAAGAACGTGAAGAAAGCAATCGAGAGAGCCACACCGAGGATGAGTGCAGCCATGTTTGCCGCGATGCCCCCACCGATAAGCGCGAGCGGGATCGCAAGCAGAAAGACCGTCAGCATGATGGCAAAGTAGATCACAAACGATGGCAGGAGTATACGGAAGTAGCAGTGCTTCCCCGATCGCACAAACTCTGAGCCTGAGAAATTCTTCTCCTTGATCACACCGTAAACCCCGCCGGCAACGAATGGCATCACGAGAACCTGCAGGAGCAGCAGCGGTTGCGCATAGAACGTCCCGACCTCGAGCGGAACGACAAGATCGAGGACGGCGAGAACGCCCATGACAAGACCGATCAACCAGAGGATGGGGTGCCGCCGGAGCAGGCCGGCGGCATCGGTGACCGATTTGAGCGCCATGTTCACCGATTCCTTGGCATGGCAACGATCTCGCGCACCTGCAGGTCGAAGAAAGATGCGGTGTGTGCGGGGCGGATGACACAGACTGTATCAGCACCGCTGGCGGTGCCGCCTGCCGCGACCACCTCTTCATCGACGCCGACCACACCCTGGTCGGCCGCGATAAGAACGCACTCAACCGCGACCTTCAGGCCGACCGCGAGAATGCGCCGCAGCGCCTCGGCGATCGCCTCGGTGCGGGAAGATCCCCCAAGCCGCTGTGAACGTGATATGGCGCGTTCAAGCCCGGAGAGAGCATGCGTTCCGGTGACGATCTTAACACCGTCCGCACGGAGAGCCGCGGCGGCCTCAGGTGAGAACTCCCACTCACCGGGTTTTGAGAAACCGACCACATGGGTGACAACGATGAGTTCAAGACCCGTTCCCTTCATGGCATCCCGGAAGAGAAGCGCTGTGCGGCCGGTGGTGCTCGCGACAACGATCTTTTTGATCCCGAGTTCCTGTGCCCGCTCGACGGCTAAATGGGCTGCATCGTGCGTGTTCTCCGCGCCGGGTGAGTCAAAGTAGTATGTATTCCGCGTTACAAAGCCCATGCACTCATGTTGTCATTCCTCCTAATTGAATCTCCCGCAAGGCTGGCGGGAAAGAAGGTGATAAATGGTGGTTGCCCCAACACTACTCTCAACGCTAACAGGAGACACCCTCATGATCACACTGGCCATTGCAGGAAAACCGAACTGCGGGAAATCAACGTTTTTTAAGGCGGCAACCCTGGCTCAGGCTGAGATTGCCAGTTACCCGTTCACAACCATCGATGCCAACCACGGCGTCGCGTATGTAAGGACCGTCTGCCCCTGCAAGGAGATGCATGTCCCGTGTGAGAACTGTGTGGACGGTATCCGATTCGTTCCTGTCGGGCTGATCGATGTGGCAGGTCTTGTCCCCGATGCTCACCTGGGGAGGGGGCTTGGAAACCAGTTCCTGGACCATCTCAGGCAGGCAGATGCGATTCTGCACATAGTGGATGCCAGCGGTGCGACGGACGCTGAAGGAAACCCGGTTGAGATCGGGTCGCGTGACCCCATAAAGGACATCGAGTTCCTGCAGTATGAGATCTCGATGTGGATGTACGGCATCCTCTCGCGAAACTGGGCGAAACTCCAGCGCCAGGCCCAGGCACGGGAATTCTCACTGGCAACAGCGATTGCGGAGGTGTTTGCCGGTCTTGGTATAACCTATGAACACGTTCACGATGCCACCAAAACGGTCGGGGTGGACCTGCGAACGGCCGGAGAGGAGGAGATGGTGGAGTTCTGCCGTGAGTTGATGAGGATCAGCAAACCAATGCTGATCGTCGGGAACAAGGCCGATCAGGCGCCGAAAAAGTGCCTTGACCGGCTGGCGGGGCGCGATCTCATCTTTGCAAGCGCGGCCGGTGAACTTGCCCTCAGGATGGCCGCAGAGGGGAAGTTTATCCGCTATCTCCCGGGTGATCGGAGTTTTGAGATTCTTTCCGGCGCAAACCTCAGCGCTGCCCAGCGTGCCGCCCTGCAGAAGATAGCCGTTTTCATGGAGAAGTTTGATGGGACAGGCGTCCAGAAGGCGCTGGATACGGCGGTCTTCAAACTTCTGGACCGGATCGTGGTCTTCCCGGTCGAGGATGAGCATAAACTCACCGACAGCAAGGGGAGGGTGCTTCCAGATGCGTTCCTGATGAAGCGCGGGTCCACTCCTCGCGACCTTGCCTACCAGGTTCACTCAGATATCGGTGAGGGGTTCCTCTACGCCATCGACGCGAGGACCGGGATGCGGGTCAGGGATACTCACGAACTCAAGAACGGTGATATCATCAAGATCGTAAGTGTCCGCAGGTGAACACCTGGGTTCAGGGGGGTATGATGCAGGCGGTTCTTACCGCGCGATCAAACCGATAAGCATTTATGCAAAATCGGGGATAAACGACTGTCATGGGCGGCGAGGTCTACCAGGCCCAGGTTCTCCGGAACTTCTTTGACACCATCACCGGGACGGACAGGAACCTGACGAGGATCTACATGTGCGTGGTTAGCCTTGCCAAACTTCGGATGGAGCCACCCGAGAAGATGACGTTTCTGATCGATCAACTCCGCAAGTCGAGACAGAAACGTGAACTCTCTGTTGATATCATCGATTATATGTGCGACGTGGCGCGTGACCTTGAAATCACCACCGTCCAGACGGCGTTTGGCGTCAGGGACGTCAACAGGGTGGCGGATGAGTTCAGCGGAATAAG
>DAFR01000139.1:8089-18669 GCA_002497965.1 Methanomicrobiaceae archaeon UBA436
GCAGAGGGGGAAAAGAGGGTCAGCAGGGATCTTTTCTATCCCTGCGTGGGCAGGGTGGGGCGGAAGCGGGATGCCCCCAAATGGCGGTGTAGAAGACGAAGATCTCTTGAGGAACCCAACCCTTATCGATCTTCCCTACGCACAACTATGCGATGAATGTCCTCCTCATACAGTCCGAGGGGGTCGACCTCTATACGACGCTGCTTGCCTCCGAGACCAGCAGGCGAGCCCTTCGTTTTTACCGTCCTGACCGACTCACATATGGTATCCGTATCCGGACGGCGTCGCTCGGGAGTGCACTTGCCCTGGTCTCCGAACTCCGGTGGTACATCCAGCGTTACGTTCAGGATGTCCTTTTTGAGCCCGCGGACGGCATCTTCTACTCGTCCGCGCTTGCCCGGCAGGTATACGAACGTGACGTACGGCCTTCACACCCGTGGAGTCACCGCTGCCTCTACAGGGTTGCCAATGACCGGTTGATCGATCTCATATGGATGGAGGAGGGGACGAGACCTGAGTCATACAGCGACCGCACCGAGCGGGGGGATACGTTGCTTGAGGTCTGGTGCACCGCTGAGGAGGCACCGGCGGAAGGGTCATGATGCGCTATCATCGACCGCTCCTCCCTCGCCCTTTCAGGAAGACACCTTCCACCTCGGCGCGGGGGAGGTCGGTGCCCCTGACCCGCATCTGCCAGCGGTCTGTCCGGAGCGAGACGGGGACTAGCGGCGCAAAGAGTTCCAGAGCCTCGGTCTCTGTGAAGTAGTGGGTTATTATCCCGCTCCCCCGCCGGAACGTCTTCGGTTCAACCTCCACCCCCTTACCGGCACGCATGTCCTCGATAGAGAAGGCCCGGAATATGAGCGCGCCGTCGGCTGCGAGCACCCGGCGGACCTCCGATGCCAGGGTGAGACGGTCGCGGGCGGGCAGGTGGCCGGCGAGATGAACCAGGAAGACCATATCAAACACTCCATCCCGGAAGGGGAGGTGGCGGGCATCGGCCAGGACGAAGCCTGCCGCCGCCGTCGCGGGGTGCCGGCGGGCGAGGAGGAGTGCCTCCCTGGAGATCTCGACCGCAATCACGTGCAAAGAGCGTTGGGCGAGCGCCGCCAGGGTCTTTCCGTTCCCGCAGCCGAGTTCGAGGACGGTGGCATCGGCGGGGATCTCCGGGAGCGGCGCCGGAGCTCCTCCCCAGAGGCTCCCCCGCCTGCGGTAGTCCTCGTCCCACGTGGATGGATCGGCGGTCACGGATCAGAGGTCGACGCTCCCCGGCATAACGTTTCGGACGTGTGCACCATCGCGGGGTGTTCGGAGACGGCATTTTGTTCCCTGCGTTGAGAGCATCGAACCACCACTCTCCCCCTGCTTGGCGGATATCTTCCGGGGCGGTACCTGGCAGTCTCGCCGCGGTCTCACCCGACACTCCTGAAAGATCCTGTTTCCTCTCCGTGCACGGCCACCGGGTCAATCGCCACGCACTGCCCGCCCCCTCCGGTGGGGGTGATCTATAAATACCGTTCAACGGGAAACGCGAGCGACAGGGGAGGGGGATGTTCCACCCCCTCCCCGGCGAGCCCCACCCCAGGGGGCGATTCCCCATCGACACAGTTCCACGGCGGAGATCCTCTCTCTGCCGTCGATGTGAACACCCTGCCGAAATCCGGTCTCCGTCCCCGGACACGGCTATCCGGTGCTATCGCCAATTACTGCCCGCCTCGAGAGGGGGTGGTCTACCTCACACGGAAAAGGGTCTCCACCGCGGCGGTGATTCGAGTGATCAAACCATGAATTGACCTGGTTTGATGGGCTCGCGCTGAGACCGGAAAACCTGGTAAATCTTTTTAACTCAGACGATCGACCTACCAGCGTGGACCTGACGGATGCCGCCGCAATGATGCTCGCCATGTTGATATTTGCGGGTATAGTTCTCGGGCCCATCATGGCAGAGACAGCCTGGCCCGAAGCCCCCGAACCGGAGGAGCCGGAGGGTCTCGCCACCGTCTTAACCGGTCTCAACGAGAGGATCCTGGGCGGCAACTCCATCAACCTGACACCTTTAACCATGCCGGACACGTCAGCCGCGCTGATAGCCCCTGACGAGAACGAAACGGCCATCCAGGGTGAGAACAGCACGCCAGTCATGCCTGAATATGATGACGACGAACTGATCGGTCTGGTTGAGAACCGCAGCGTCTCGCTCATGCTGCTTGCCATGCAGAACGCTCATGCCCTCTACGCCTGGGATGAAAGAGCGGTCAGGGAGCACGCCGCAGCACTCCAGAGTTTCGCGAGGAGCACCCTGAAAGAATCGGCCGGCTTTAGCGTCTCAAGCGACCTGGAAGACGTGAAGACCTGTTTCACCCTTGCCCTTGAGTCTTATGCGGCATATGCTGATATCGTGCAGCAAAACGACAAACTTAACGAAACGCAGGTGGATCTGGCGTTTCAGGAACTTGAACGAGGTTCGCGATATCTGCGCGAGGCTCTTGATGGCCTTGACCAGCAGACCCTTCACGTGCCAGCAGAG
Source organism: Methanomicrobiaceae archaeon UBA436 (assembly GCA_002497965.1). Lineage (GTDB taxonomy): Archaea > Halobacteriota > Methanomicrobia > Methanomicrobiales > Methanoculleaceae > Methanoculleus > Methanoculleus receptaculi. The sequence goes on from DAFR01000139.1 coordinate 10,617, forward strand.
GTTGTGGATGTCAATCTCTCGGTAGTGCAACCCTCTGCCGTCCCTGCCGATGCGCTGATGCTGATGCAGCGGTACGTCTACGACGACCGGATCGGGGCAAACGAGATATCGCTCACTCTGGAGTCGGCAGGTATAATCCATGCCTACTGCCTGAAAGGGGAGGAGATCGCGGCTGAACCGGGGCGGGCGTTCCTGGTGGTGGAGGTGAAGGTCGTGAACCTCGGCCATAAGGGAGAGCGGCGCGTATACACTATCCGGACGCCTGATGCCAGTGCATTCACGCTCCATTACCGCGGAAACAGTTACCCACCGATAAAACTGGTGCCCGGGACGACGCTTGGCGAGCCGTATGCCGGAGTGACGCTGGATCGATACGAGAAGAAGCATGGCTACATCGTATTTGATGTCCCGGACGCGATCAACCTGAGTGAGTGCTTCATACGGGTCAACCTGGGTGAGGCGGGCTCACCCGTCTGGGCACTGAGAAAGACTGGCTGAGGTGCGGTATTTGAAATGATGCCCCCCACTCTTTCTCAGCACAGTTCTGCCCGCGTGATTGACACATCCTGGCAATCACCTCAGGTATGGCCGTGATGGTTGAGTTTGCAGCCGGCCAAAGAAGGGCAGGGGGCAGTGTATGGGAACGGCCGGAAGATGCCCCCCTCCCAGGCCGGACACAAAGAATATTCCTGTTGCGGGGCATAGGTTTTTCCAGTGGCTATGAGACGCTCGCGCGCGGCAATGGTCGTTGTGGCATGCTGTATTGGAGCAGCCTGTCTCATATTTGTCCTCGTCCCCTCGATCAGTGCGGCGGTCTTTCCTCATCTCCGGGCAGAGGGGCCGGGTCCCGACAGCGTTAATGAGAGCGATCTTACAGCCGCAATCGTGCCCCCAACCGATGACGAGAGGCTGGAGTCGCTGATCGCCGGGGGAAGCGTCAGGCTTCTTGAACTCTCCGTCGGCCAGATAGGTGCCCTGCATGCCGGTAATGATTCCCTTCTCCGCAGCCAGGCTGCCGGGATGGTCTCTCTTGCGGAGCAGCTCCGCCTCGACGCTGCCGCTCTTTGGGTTTCGCCTGAAAACGAGTCGGTGCGATCGCAGTTCATCGCCGCGCTGGATGAGTTTGCAACAGCCGGCAGCATGCTTGAAGACGGCATCCCCACAGACCGAAGCGTGAGGGACGATGCACTGGAGCATCTTGCCCGCGGGACAGATGTTCTCTCTGAGACGCTGCAGGGCTACACCCCCACTCCAACCGTGGAACCGGAGGGTTCCATCATACCGGCAGACCTCGCCGCTGAGGCCGTTCCAGAGTTTCCTGGCGCTCTCGCGCCTGGCGAACGGTTCATTTATGACGATTCAAGCGGGGACAACACCGCCTCGATAATCATCGGGGGGTTAACCCTGTCGAACGGTTTTGAGACGATTGGAACAAAACCGGTGGAGTATACGCCTGGGCCAGGGAATGTATATCTCCTGGTCACCGTTCAGGTGACGCACCTTGGATACAGGGGAGAGGGCACAAGCAGCCGTATAAGGACACCGGCGGAGAGCGCTTTCACCCTCTACTACAACGGTGAGACCTATCGCCCATTGCAGGCGCCGGGGCAGACATCCCGGGGAGGGTCGTACTCGAGCCTGGTTCTTGAGAGGCACGAGTCGAGGGCTGGATACCTCTTCTTTGAGGTGCCGGAAGACTTTGACCCGGCAAACGCCTACCTACAGGTCAGGGTCGGCAGCAACAGCCCGGTCTGGCACCTTGACCCTGCGAAGGCCGCAGGGTAGCATCCCGCTCCCACCGATCCGCCACCGTTCAGGTTGAATCATCCTCTTATCGCCGAGAGGGTGTCTTCTTCGCTGGATCATCCCTCACGCGGCCGGCGGTGCCGCTCACCGGTGCGGGCATTGTGTGGCGATCGCCGCACGGAAAGCCGTGCTTGGGGGGTGAACCTGGAATTCGGTGAGTGTTCAGCGCGACCCACTGAGACGATCCTTGCTCCATGAAACTGTATCGAGGTAGAATCGCAGAAAGGTGGGGTTGATGCTCTTTGCCCTGATCCGGCATACTCAACCCTACATTCAAATAATTGCGTCCCTATACCCTCATCTAGAATGCCTGAGCGGAGTGCGGACTGGATGGGGCAGGCGCGGCGGGATCTTGCCATGGCCGGGCAGGCCAGGGATACCGGGTTCTTTGAATGGGCGTGTTTTATCTCTCAGCAGGCTGCTGAAAAGGCTATAAAGGCTGTTTACCAGAGATCAGGTGCTGTTGCATGGGGTCATTCTGTTCTCGATCTCCTCGAGGGTCTTAGGCAGCGGTACGAAATCCCTGCTGACCTATTTAGGATCGCACGCAGTCTCGACCGCAACTATATCCCGGCCCGCTACCCGGATGGGTTTGCCGTGGGGAAACCGGCCGACTATTTTGCCCAGGAGGACGCAGACGATGCAGTCAGTGGTGCGGAAAGAATCATTCAATTCTGTGACGGTCTTCTGGCTTGATACGGATCTTGTCCACGAACGGCTGCAAGCAGCGGTGGAGAGGCTGGCTTTTGATCCAAACGTCCTCCGCGTCGTCCTTTTTGGGTCGTTTGCCGATGGGCGGGCTGTTCCCGGAAGCGATCTTGATATCATGATCGTCCTTGCGCACGATGAACGCCCCTTCCTTGAGCGGGTCTCTGCGTACCACACCTGCTTCTCCGGGATCGGTATCGGTATCGATCTCTTCCCCTACACCCTGGGCGAGCTTGAGAATCCCATCGCCCGTCGGGCAGAGGAGAGCGGCACCCTGCTCTTCTCCCGGCAAAAGACCCGGCCGTGACGGCGTGAGATCGCCGGTTCTCAGGGTGCGGGATCTGAAGGCTCACCCTCCTCTCGTTCTCCGCCGGCGGGCGGTGGAAAAGCCGTGCCAGGGACGCGGGTGAGACCTCCGCGGGGTCTAACCGGTAACCGACGGAGAACACCCCGCTCATCCGTTCCGGAAATAGTTTCTCCTGCAAAAACCAGCCACACCATCATACAGGTGGAGAGCGGCCTGCAGCGATGGAGATCCACCGGAATCCATCCAGGAAGAGGTTATAACGCTATCCAACCGTCTCCGTATCCCTTATATACTTCCCCGGCCGAAATGCTTCATCATGGGAGGTCTCTCAATCGCGGTGAAGAGCCTCATGAGCCTTCTGCTCCTGGGGTGCCTTCTCTGGGCTGCTGTATCTGCAGGCTGCATGGAGACCTCCCCCACGCCGGCGACGCCGACCCCGGCACCGGCAACGGCATACACCATCTACTCACCCGTTGGGCCGAAACCCGCATTCTCGTCCAGCATCACCTCGCTCCAGAAACGCATGCGCAGCGACGGATCCTGCTACTGGACGGTTGCCGGGAGCGTGACCAACGAGGGGGATGGAACTGCAAGAAACGTTGTCATCCGGTTCATGCTGATCGACGACGAGGTTAACATGATCCGCGCGACCGAGACCGTTTTCGTCCCCCGGTTCCCGGCAGGCGAGACGAAGGCATTCACGGTCGATGCGCTCCCGGGCGAGTGTGACCGGCAATACCACGCCGAGATCGAGGCCACCTGCGACATCCCGTAAGGCCTGTGCTGTCTGGTGCGCACGAGGGGTGGCGGACGCATGGATGCTGCAAAGAGGTGAGAAGAGAATGAAGATAATTGGAATTAATGGAAGCCCCAGGGGTCCGGAGAGCAGGACCCGAAAACTCGTCCAGGCTGTCCTGGACGGGGCAAAGAGCGCCGGGGCGGATGTGGAACTCGTGGACGTCTCCAGACTCCAGATCGAGTACTGCAACGGCTGTCATATCTGCTATGAACAGGGGAAGTGCATAAACGACGACGATTTCACCGAACTCTACGAGAGTATGCTCGATAGCGACGGAATCGTCCTGGGCTCGCCCAACTACGTAAACTCGGTCACCGCCCAGATGAAGACCATGCTCGACCGGATAACGGATGCCATCCACTGCCAGATGTTCCTCGGGAAGTACGGCTGCGCCGTCTCCACCGCCGGCGGTTCAGGGGCGGATGAGGTCGCGGCATACCTGAACCGCGTCCTGCTGAGCCTTGGCGCAAACACCGTTGGCGGCGTGGACGTCGTCGTCGGCACAGAGACCGACGCGGCAGCGATGGAGGCCGCCGCGAAGAAGGCTTACGACCTCGGCAGGAGACTGGTGCAGGCCATCGAGAACCGCGAGACCTACCCGGAACAGGAGAAGATCCATGCCGATATGATCGAGCACATGGTGGCGCTCGTCACGGCGAACAAGGACCGCTGGCCCCACCAGTACAACCACTGGAAAGAGGCGGGGCGGATACCCTAACCCTCCTCCACCACATTTCTGGCGCGGATCTCATCGATGATCCGCTGCAGCGTCTCCCGCTCCTCATCCTCCATTTCCTCGAGCGCCTCTTCAAGTCCCGGCAGTGCTGCCTCTCCCATCTCGACAAGACCGCGTTCTGCCCGTTTCCTGACCATGAACGTCTCGTCCCGGAGCGCGTGGATAAGGAGGGGGACAGACTCCCCGCCCCCGATCCTGTTTATGGCCCGAACCGCGTTTGCCCTGACCTCAACCAGCGGGTCATCGAGCGCCTCCGCGAGAACCGGGAGCGCATCGGCACCGATCTCCTCCACCTCGCTCCAGCGGTTCATGGCCATCAGGTAGAGGACGCGCTGCTCTGGTGTCTCCGGCACCCAGCCGCCCGCCTCCAGCGCCTCGGCAACCCCTGCCCTGAACTCCTCGTCACCCGACCGGAGAGCACCGATCAGGCTGCGGCGCATCGTCTCATCGGGATACTTCAGCGCTTCGAGCGCGGCATGCCTGACCCGGTCATCAACATCACGGAGCGCACGGATGAGCGGTTCCAGGGCACGGAGGTCGCCGATGTAGCCAAGCGACCTTGCGGCGGCGACCTGGACGCGTTCGTCACGGTCCTGGAGCGCAAGTGAGAGCGGTTCTATAGCCTGTCTGCTCCCCATGTAGCCCAGGCCCTCCACCACCGCCGTCCTGACCTCGGGATCGGTCTCCCTGTGCAGGGCGCTGATCAGGGCCTCGATGGCACGTTTGTTCCCGATCTTGCCCAGGTTCTGGGCGGCAACGATCCGGACAAACCGGTCGCTGTCGTCCAGGGCGTCCATGAGCGGTTCGACCGCGGTCTCGCGCATCTCCCCCAGTATACCTGCAGCGGCGGCCTGGATCTCCGGGTCCTCGTTCCTGAGCGCCCGGATGAGGCCGTCAACAGCAGGTTTCCCCATCATGATAAGACGCGTGGCAACGTTGAGCTGCATCTGCCAGTCCTTCTCCTTGAGCGCCGAGATGAGCTTCCCGACCTCCTGAGGCCCGGAACGCTCAAACGCTTTCCTGTCTTCCTGCCGGATCGGTTTTTTCTTCTTCTTTGGAGCCCGCACCTCCTCCTGAACCTGTTGGCCCAGCGCGCTCCGCCAGACATCGATCACCTGCCGTTTCTTGAGAGCGGCTGCCGCCTTCTCCCTCACCTCTTCATCTTCATCATCGAGTGCCTGGCGCAGAAGGTCAACCACACGCTCATCCTCGATCTCCCAGAGGGCATCGATCGCCGCAAGACGCATATCCCTGCTCCCCCTCCTCATCACAAGGGAGAGTGGATCGATAACCGGGGGCCCGAAATCGGCCAGGGCACGGGCAACGCTCCACCTGACCTCCGGCGCCGGGTCGCCCAGGTGATCTATCAAGACCGGGATCGACTCCATCACTCCGATCAGCCCGATAGCCCGCGCCGCCGTCACCCGGACGACGGTCACGGGATCGGAGAGAGCCTCCTCGAGCGCTTCGAGCGCGGCACGCCCGAAAACCGCGACCGCGTCCGCTGCGGCGACCCTTACACCGTGGTAGCGGTCGGCAAAGAGGCGGATCAGCGGCTGGATCGATCTCCGGTCGCCGATACGCGCGAGAGCAGAGGCTGCCGCGATCCGCACGTCCTCTCTCTCGTCGTGGGTGGTCTGGATCAGCGGGTCGACGGCATCCGCATCCCCGATCTGGCCGAGCGCATCCGCCGCGGCTACGCGTACCGCAGGGTGGGGGTCGTTGAGCGCCCGGATGAGGTATATGACCCCCTCCTTACCCATTCCCTGCAGCGCTGCGACCGCCGCTGCCCTGACGGCCTCGTCAGGGCTCCGGAGGGCTTCAAGATACCGTTCCAGGGGTGACATCTGGGGAATGGGCTCAGGGGGTTCGGGTTCCTCCGGCGTCTCTGGAGCGATCTCGGGGATCTCGAGGGGCTGAGGTTCACGGTCTTCCTCATCGGAGAGGAGAACGCTTCCACCCTCCTCACCCCCGGCCTCATCCATCCCGACAATCGCCTCCTCGAAATCGTGGGGGATGAGGTTTTCCAGCGGGATGGCGCCTTCAGGAGCCGACCTCTCGGCCTTCCACCGCTCTTTGACCCGTGCCCACGCCTCTTCCGCCATCCTGCTCTCCCTGATTATCTCATCAAGGTTCATCTCTTTTTTGGGGTTCACCGGGGCTGGGGCAACGGGACTCTCCTGTTTCGGGGGTTCTGCCTCACGTTTCTGTGGTTTTCCGGAACCCTCTGTGACGGCGGTGTATCTTGGCCGTCCGAAGAGCTTCTCAAACCGTTTCTGGATGGCAAGCCCTTCTTTGAGTTCACGCTCGTAGCGGGAGTGGTCTTCCTCGACGGGCTGGGTAAGGGTCTCCTCTTCCTGGCGCCGCTGGATGTAGTGGAGAGCGGTCTTTGCCCGCTGCCGACGGCCGGGATCTTTTGAGGAGGACTCCGCCTTCAGGGCGCTTATCGCGGGCTGCCCCATCCTGCGCAGCGCTTCCGTCGCACCGATGCGGACGCCCGAGTAATCGATCTTGAGCGCCCGGATGAGGGAGGGGAGGGCGGTTCTCCCCATGGTGGCAAGTTCGCTCCAGCGCTCTTTGGCAATCAGGTAGTCCACCCGCTGGAGGTTGCTCTGCGGCACCCAGCCAAGACGGTCAAGCGCCCACGCCGCCTCCATCCGCACCTCGTGCCGGGGGTCGTTGAGCGCGTCGACCAGGATGGGCATCGCCTGGGGATCGCCTATATGGCCCAGCGCCTCGACGGCCCGCATGCGGACGTTCTCGTTGCGGTCCTTCGCTGCTTTGGCAAGGGCAGGAAATGCCCGGAAATCGCGGATCCTGCCGAGTGTCCGTGCCGACTCAGAGCGTATACGCGGGTCTTTGCTCTCGAGGGCCTGAAGGAGGATCGGAACGGCCGCTCCCTGGAGTTTTGCAAGTTCTCCCCAGTCTTCAAGGAGGTAGTAGAACTCCACCTGCTCGGAGGTCTCTGTGGGCGTCCACCGCAGCCCGGCAAGCACGCGGGCGGCCTCTTTCCGCACGGCGGGGTTGCTGTCGTGGAGCGCCGGGGTGAGGTGGGGGATTGCCTTTTTGCCCGCCCCCTGAAGAGCGATCACCGTTGCACGCCGGATCGCCGGCTGATCGTGCTGGAGGGCGGGCAACAAAGCCTCAAACATCGGTTCCCCCGCAGATGCGATCGCACTGGAGATTGCGGTCTGGAGCGCGGGGTCGGCACGGAGACTAAGGGCAAGGAGCAGGGGGATGGAGGGTGTGCCGACTGAGACGAGCGCGCCGAGCATCCGGGTCTGTGAGGCGGGGCGGGCTCTCTCCAGGCTCCGGAGGAGGGTCGGGATGGCGCCGATACCCAGGCTGCAGAGAGCACGTGCTGCCTCGGTGCGGCCGGCGGGGTCATCGCCGTCGAGGATCGCGATCAGACCGGGGTAATCCTTCGCCTGACGCAGACCTTCAACATCTGTCCTTAACCTGTCAAAGAGTGCCATGACATCTGGCTGGATATTCGTTTGTTCGGAGGAATGTTCGTCACCGCAACCAATAAAACTACTATGCCGGCTCCTGTGAGAGACCAGTTTAGCGGCTCTCCGGGAGGAGCGGGTATGAATGCCCATAAACCCAGGTCGCTCATGGTGTGATGCCCAAGAACACCACGGCGCTGAGACGTCTTTTGCGGCTGCCAGGCCCTGTCTCATGCGTCTCCCGTTGA
>DAFR01000003.1:0-277 GCA_002497965.1 Methanomicrobiaceae archaeon UBA436
GCCATATTCCCCGACGGATGCACGTTCCAGTTATCCACGACAGGGCGTATCCGGCAGGTGCGTCTCGACGGCGAGAGGCTTGCGACCGTTCGTGCGCAGGACGGCCGCCTCACCCTCGGGATCGCCGGAGCGGTTCGTCTTGCCGCCCACATACCGCCGCCGGGCTACAGGGTGGCGGTGCAGGAGGATGTAGCGGCGTTCATCGCCGACGGCAGGAACGCTATGGCAAAACACGTGGTCTCTGCCGACGAAGGCATCCGCGCAGGGGACGAGGTGC
>DAFR01000003.1:319-1712 GCA_002497965.1 Methanomicrobiaceae archaeon UBA436
CTCTCCGGCCGGGAGATGCTGGCATTTAATTACGGTGTAGCCGTAAAAGTAAGGCAGGGGAGAGGATCCGAATGTATCCAGGAAAGATAAACCCTAAGAAGATGAAGCAGATGATGAAGCAGATGGGCATGGAGATGGAGGAACTCGAGGGCGTTGAGAGGGTCATCATCCAGACGTCCGCCGGGGACTACATCTTTGACGAGGCCCAGGTCGTCGCAACCAGGATGCAGGGGGTAACCTCCTACCAGATCACCGGCGAACCCCGGTTCGAGGAGGCCGCCCCTGAGATCCCGGACGAGGACGTCGCGCTCGTAGCATCCCAGACCGGAGCAACAGACGAGGCTGCACGGGCCGCGCTCATCGAGACCCGCGGCGATATCGCCGAAGCCATACTGAAACTCGCCGAGCAATGATCGAGACCGGCGAACGCCTCCTGCTCGTCGGAGAGGACCGGGAGTACTTCGTGACGGCGGGGGAGGGGCAGTTCTCCACCGACCGCGGGACGATCGACCTCTCGGCGCTCCCCGGGATGAACCCCGGCGACGAGGTCAGGACACACCTCGGCGTCCCGTTCATCGTGCTGCGCCCGCGGCCAACCGATTTTTTTGTCCACGCAAAGCGCAGCGGCGCTCCCATGCTTCCAAAAGACATAGGGCTGGTTATAGCCTACACCGGGATGAACCGGGACGACACCGTCCTCGACGCGGGGACGGGGAGCGGTGTCGCCGCGATCTACTTTGGAAATATCGCCCGCCACGTGAAGACCTGCGAGGTGCGCCCGGAGTTTGCAGCGCTTGCAGAGAAGAACATCAGAAACGCCAGGCTCGAGAACGTCGAGGTGATGGCGGGCGATATGCTCCAGGCAACCGGAGAGTTCGATGTGGTCCACCTGGACATGACGATAACCCCGGCACACGTGGAGCACGCCTTCTCGCTCCTCAGGCCCGGCGGCTACCTGGCGTGCTACACCCCGTTCCTTGAGCATACGTTCACCGCACTCGATGCCGCGGCACCGATCTTTCGCGAGGTCCACTGCTACGAGTGCATCGAGCGTGAACTGACGCGTTCCGCCAGGGGAACCAGGCCGTCGACCCGGGTCGCCCACAGCGGCTACATCACCATCGCGCGCCGGTAGCGAGGCTAATACTCTTTCAGCGGGTGCTCCCAGCCGGTGTAGCCGCAGTAGATACACCCGTCGCCGCCGCAGTGCCTGCACCTGCGCGATGGCTGCTCTACCATCACGCTGCCCTTTCCGCTGCAGTAGGTGCAGCCGAGCCCCCCGCAATGGGAGCAGGTCTCGGCGGCATACCCTTCTTTATCGCCTGGAACCATTCTATCCTCCGTTGAGTAAGTATGGGGCGGCCGGGGATGAGAAAGGTTCTCATCCGATCAC
>DAFR01000003.1:1777-2845 GCA_002497965.1 Methanomicrobiaceae archaeon UBA436
CCGCACGATGTACCACATTATCTCTATCCGCGATTTTGAAAGGGAAGACCTCGATTACCTGCTAGATAGAGCAGAGGTCTTCGAGACCGGGCGTTACCCGCCGGGGCTGCTCAAGGACAGGCTCGTGGCGCTTCTCTTCTTTGAACCCAGCACCCGCACACGGATGTCGTTTGCAGCCGCCCTGGCCCGGCTCGGCGGGCAGTCGATCAGCGTCGATTCTGTGGAGGCGAGTTCCATCGTCAAGGGGGAGACGCTCGCAGACACCATCCGGGTGGTGAGCGGCTACGTGGACGCCATCGTGCTCCGCCACCCTAAAGAGGGGGCGGCACGCCTTGCAGCCGAGTTCTCCTCCGTCCCGGTGATCAACGCCGGCGACGGTGCGGGGCAGCACCCGAGCCAGACGCTGCTTGACCTCTACACCATCCGCAAGTCCATGCCGCTTGACGGTATCGATGCGGGGCTTCTGGGGGATCTCCGTTACGGGAGGACGGCGCACTCGCTGGCGCTTGCACTCTCCCTCTACGGCGTCACCCTGCACACGATCGCGCCTACGGGGCTTGAGATGCCGGTGAACATAGCGGTTGAACTGCGGGAGCGCGGTGTGGAGGTGGTCGAGCACGCGAGCGTTGAGGAGGCGATCAGGGAACTCGACGTGCTGTATGTCACGAGGATCCAGCGCGAACGTTTCCCGGACACGGCGTCATACTACAACGTAGCCTCGAGTTACCGGATAACGACACAACTGCTGGAGGGCGTCCGGGATCACCTGATGATCCTCCACCCCCTGCCGCGCGCCGGGGAGATCGATCCTGCTGTGGATAGGACGCCGTATGCGCGCTACTTTGAGCAGGCGCGCAACGGTGTTCCGGTCAGGATGGCGCTCCTTCACGAGGTGATGAGATGAGCAGGAAAGATACCGCACACGGGCTGCTCGTCAGCCCCATCCGGAACGGCACCGTCATAGATCATATCACGGCCGGCGAGGCGCTGAACGTCCTGCGGATCCTTGGCATCACGGGGTCGACAAACGAGTGCCTGAGCATCGCGACAAACGTCGAGAGCAGGCGG
>DAFR01000003.1:2885-3768 GCA_002497965.1 Methanomicrobiaceae archaeon UBA436
ATAGCCCTGCTTGCGCCGCAGGCAAGGATCAACATCATCCGGGAGTATGAGGTCGTGGAGAAGAAGGGTGTGGAGATCCCCCGCGTCATCAAGGGCGTGGTCAGATGCCCGAACCCCGGCTGCATCACGAACACAAACGAACCGGTGGAGAGCACCTTTGAGGTGCTCGATAAGGGGCTGCACTGCCTCTACTGCGACTGGTTGATCAAGGACGATATAGCAAACCACATCATCTGATCAGGCGCCCGTGCGGGTCGATCTCGCCCCGGTATATACGGGTGCTCGAGATCCGCCGTTCGTCCTCGGCGAGGACGCACGAGACAACATATAGGTCGACCTTTGCCAGGCCGTTCTGCCGCCGGAGTTCGTTGATATCCAGGGCAACATGGAATGTCTCCTCGGAGACGACAAGGATATCGAAATCGGCATCGACGGCGCTCCCATAGCGGTCGGAGAGAGGTTCAACCGCCCAGGAGGCGGTGTAACCCTTCTCCAGGATGAATGCCGTGACGTTATCCAGTCGTTTCTGGTATGGCTGGACGGGGTGCTCCTTGGTGCCGGCGAACTCATCGGTTGTCAGCCCGATCACAACCTCGCCGGTGGGCCCGGCAAGGTCAAAGGAACGGGAGAGGAGTTTCCGGTGCCCGGCATGGAGGGGGTCAAACGTCCCCCCGACCACCACTCTCATCAAGAGGCGTTTGCACTGATGGGTATTATGGGTAGTGGTCGGCGGAGCGGGTGGCGCTGGGGTTGCTCTCCTGAATCTCTGGCTGAACGGTTTTACGTCGGCCACACCCACACCGCCAGGGCCCGGAAAGTCGGGCGGGCAAGTGTATGATGATAGCACCGGATACCGTGCATGGGGAGCAGGAAAGGGATCTCG
>DAFR01000131.1 GCA_002497965.1 Methanomicrobiaceae archaeon UBA436
ACCCTCAAACCCCCCGCAGATGGTGTTGTTTGTGAGGGGCCGGCTCCCGGGCAACGAGGAGAGAGCCCCGGGGGGCAGAAGCCCCAGAAACAGTTATTCCTGCCCCTCTTCCCTGTTCAGGAGCACCATGCTCGTGAAGATGCCGGATAAGACAACCTGCATCCCGGCGAGGAAGAGCGGGCCGAGGAGGTTTGGGATCTCGAGGAAGTTGCAGGTGTCATCCGCATCCCGCTCAATCTGCACAATTTGAATCCTCCACCTCATTTCCCACCCTCCCACAGGGGCAGCACCTCGAACCTTGAGAGCAGATGGTGGCAGATACTGCAAAACAGAAGACATCTCCCGCTCTTCATGCCCCTTGTATCTCGGGGAGGCAGGCCGGGGCGCAACCCCATGAACTTTTACCCCTCTCCCCATCAGCGCCTCTCCAAAGGGGATGATTCGCCATCGATATAGTCTCCATGAAGCGGGCAGTCTCGTTGCGGTCTCATCTAACACCCCACAGAAATCCTGTTTCCCCCCGTGGCACGGCCTCCAGGGAGAATCGCCCCGTTTTACACCTTATCTTTCAGCCACGACCTGTTTAGAGCCGGTGATCTGCAAACCCCGGACCTACCCCTCATCTCCAGCCCGCTCAACAAGCGCGTGCGCTGCAGCAGCAGCCTCCCGGATGATCTCCTCCTCTCCCGGCACCTCCCGCTCGTGCATCAGGATCCTCCCCTGGCAGAGGACTGTCCTGACCGCTCCGCCGTTGCAGGCATAGACGAGGTTTGATTCGGCGTGGAATAGCGGTGTGTTGCAGACTGCCCGTGTATCCAGGAGGGCGATATCGGCCGGAGCGCCGACTGCAAGCGTCCCGGGCCCGGTGCCGAGCGCGCTGGCGCCCCCTGCGGTCGCCATCGTGAAGACCTCGCCTGCGGGGAGGAGGGTCGGGGAGTTCCAGGCGAACTTCTGCAGCAGTGCTGCAAACTTCATCTCCTCAAATAGATCCAGGTTGTTGTTTGAGGAGCAGCCGTCTGTCCCCAGGGTGAGACCCGCCCCATACTGCTTAAGCCAGTGGCACGGCATCGCCCGGTTTACGGCAAGTTTCATGTTGCTTGCCGGGTTGTGGGAGGCGTGGACGCCGCGCTGCCCGAGGAGACGGCACTCAGACTCGTCGAGCCAGCAGCAGTGCGCGGCGACGGTACGGGGGGTGAGACAACCGCAGTCGTCGAGGAGATGCGCCGGGCGCTTTCCATACTGCGCCAGGCAGTCGGTGACCTCCTTCCCGGTCTCGGAGAGGTGAACGTGGATACCGATATTCTGCTCTTTTGCAAACCCGGCACACCAGGAGAGACCCTCAGGGGAGACGGTGTAGACGGAGTGGGGGCCGACGGCCGCCCGGATACGTGGGTTGTTGAGCGAGGCGATGTGGCGGACAAGTGCCTCCGTCGCCCTGATCTCGGTCTCGCGTTTATCTTCCATACCGAGATCTATGAACCCGTAGGCGAGCGTTGCCTTCAGCCCCATCTCATCGACCGCCGCTGCGGCCCGGTCCATGAAGAAGTACATGTCGTTGAACGCGACGGTGCCGCTCCTGATCATCTCCAGGCAGGCGAGTCTCGTCCCCGCGTATACGTCGTCGCCGGAGAGGTGGGCCTCGAGCGGCCAGATCTTCTGCGANNAGCCAGTCCTGGAGCAGCATATCGTCCGCATACCCTCGCAGCAGACTCATGGCGGCGTGGGTGTGGGTGTTGACCAGTCCGGGTATTGCGAGCCTCTCAGAACCGTCGATTATGATATCGGCGTCGATCGCGCCTCTTGCGTCATCCCCGATCGCGACTATGGTGCCGGTCTCGTCGATCGCTATATCAGCGGTCGATCCATCGATGGTGGTGACCCCGGCGATCAGGATCGAACCACGTGCGGAAAAGGTATCGTTCATGCAAGTTGCTCCACAATCTTCTCAAGGATCCTCTCTGTCCTCCGGGCGTTCGCCCTGGAGACTGCAAGGATATGCTCATAGGTCAGGGTCTCTCCACCAAGACCGTTTGCGTAGTTATCCACGGTGCAGATGGCGGCAAACCGCATCCCGAGTTCCAGGGCAAGCGTCGCTTCACTTGCAACGGTCATCCCGACGAGATCCGCCACACCTGCGAGAGCCTGTACCTCGGCGACGGTCTCTATCCTGGGCCCGCGAGTCTGGGCGTAGACCCCGCCGACCCTGGCCTCCGGCACCAGGTCGCCAAGGGTGCGGACGAGGTCTGCGTCGAGTTCCGGCCGGATGTGTTCGATGGTGAAGTCGTATATGGACGGGATCTCGGTGACGCTGATGTAGTCTGTCGGGATGGCGATCGAACCGGGCTCGATCTCGTGCTTCAGCGACCCTGATGAACCGAACGCGACGATCTCATCCACCCCCAGAACCGCAAGAGCGGCGAGGCAGGCGCGGTAGTTGATCCGGTGCGGCGGAAGGTTGTGCTGGTGGCGCATCAGCAGCGCAAACTCTTCTCCGGTGTGCACCTCCGCCTTCCCGTAAGGAGTGGCGACGTCTCTCTTCTCAAGCGCCGGCAGGTCGGCGAAGAGCAGGCTGGTGCCCCCGATTATCCCGAGCATCAGAACCGCTCCAGGTTGGCCGGCGTTGCGGCATTCGTTTCTCCATCAGACATACTCTCTACAAGGGTGGACTTCCCGGCTGAAAAAGGCTCACCATACGATGCCCCGGGGTCGGTAAAGATTTACATCCCCCTGCGTCAACCGGAATACTTATGGGCTGGTTTGAGGTGGTCGGCGAGGATGCGATCAGGAACGGCGAGTGCACAGATGTCTACTTCAAGCGAGTGGTGGAGGTCATGGAGCGGGACGGCGTCAACCCGCAGGTCACGCTGGAGGTGACTGCTGCATCACTCCCGGATCCCTGGGCGGTCTTCTGCGGTCTGGATGATGTAATCAAACTTCTCGAGGGTCTCCCGGTGGACGTGGATGCGATGCCGGAGGGCACGATCTTCTGCCCGAACGAGCCGGTACTCCGGATCTCCGGGCGCTACAGGGACTTCGCGGTCTACGAGACCGCAATCCTGGGTTTTCTCTGCCACGCGTCGGGGGTGGCGACGGCTGCCGCCCACATGAAGGTGGCCGCGGCGGGGCGGCCGGTATACTCGTTTGGCTCGCGCCGGCAGCACCCGGCGATCGCGGCAATGATCGAGCGGGCGGCCTGGATCGGCGGGGTGGACGGTGTGAGCAACACCGCTGCGCCGGAGGGGATCCCCCTTGCCGGGACGATGCCGCACGCGTTTGTGATGTGTTACCCGACGCCGGAGGACGCCTGGCTTGCGTTTGCACATAGTGCGGGCCCTGATGTGCCGCGGGTGATGCTTGCAGACACCTTCTCCGATGAGAAGGATGAGGCTGTCAGGGCGGCGGCCTGCGGGGCGGAGGCTGTCCGGCTTGACACGCCACGGTCTCGCCGGGGTGATCTGAGGGCGATAGTTGAGGAGGTGCGCTGGGAACTGGATATACACGGATACCCGGAGGTGAAGATCTTCCTTTCCGGCGGCCTGACCCGTGCGGATGTCGCAGCCTTCCACGACGTTGCTGACGCCTTCGGTATCGGCGGCGCGATCGCAAACGCTCCGGTGATAGATTTTGCCCTGGATATTGTGGAACTCAAGGGCCGGGCGTTTGCAAAGCGGGGGAAGCGGAGCGGCGTGAAACAGGTCTACGAACTTCCCGGCGGCCATCGCCTGACGCTCCCGGCCCAGACCCCGGCACCGAAAGATGCGGTGCCGCTCCTCGTGCCGTGTGTCAGGAACGGTGCGCCCGTCGTGCGCCCGAGGATGGAGGATGCGCGGGAACGGGTTCTCTCCCGGCTCAGGGCTCCTGCCGGGAGAGGATAGCGCGGCAATCTGCCCGAACCCTTATTATGTGATCGGGGCCAACGTTATAGGGTAACAGGGGCCGATAGATCAGGGGGAGATCGCTACCTTGGCATGGTAGAGGCCGCGGGTTCAATTCCCGCTCGGTCCATTCTTTT
>DAFR01000136.1:0-137 GCA_002497965.1 Methanomicrobiaceae archaeon UBA436
AAGCTGTCTCTCCACCCACTTTTCCTGCGCCAAGGATTGCAAGCGAGGTCATGGCTATCGATCTGGATCCTGTCTTTTCCGTGCACGAGAAGATCCAGTTCTCTTCCAGTATACTTGGCGCGAGAGTATAATAATAC
>DAFR01000136.1:241-380 GCA_002497965.1 Methanomicrobiaceae archaeon UBA436
CGCATCCTCCGGTGCGGTGCAGGCGGCGTGGTCACCAAATCCATCGGCCCTGCGCCGATGGTGGGACACCCCGGCCCCTGTCTTGTGGTCATCGAGGACGGTGTCATCAACGCAATGGGTCTTCCGAACCCATCGGCCG
>DAFR01000136.1:465-1676 GCA_002497965.1 Methanomicrobiaceae archaeon UBA436
GGGTCTCCGGGATCGAGTTGAACCTATCCTGCCCCCATGCTGAGGGATACGGGGCGGCGATCGGGAGCAACCCTGACATTGTGGAGGAGTGCACCCGCGCGGTGGCCTCGCTCGGGGTTCCGACATGGGTGAAACTCACACCGAACGTCACCGATATCACCGAGATCGGGCTGGCCGCGGAACGGGGAGGGGCTGACGCGATCGTTGCCATCAACACGGTGAAGGCGATGCGGATCTCTACATCGCTGCGGCGGCCGGTGCTCGGGAACCGCTACGGCGGGCTCTCGGGGAAGGCCATATTCCCGGTTGCCGTCCGCTGCGTCTACGACCTCTACGAGGCGTGCTCCATACCGATCATAGGTTGCGGCGGGGTCTCAACCGCGGATAACGTCATCGAGATGATGATGGCCGGGGCGAGCGCGGTCGAGATAGGGAGCGCGGTCATCCATGATACCCGTATCTTTGCCTCGATCGCGGGTGACCTCTACAGCAGTGACGGTCTGGACGCACGCGAGGTTGTGGGGTGCGCCCATGTATGAGGAGATGCCCATCGGTGTGAGTATAACCAGGATTGTGGAGGAGACGCCCTCGATCAGGACTTTTTACTTTGACCACGAGATCTCCGCCCGGCCGGGGCAGTTTGTGATGGTCTGGGTGCCGGGCGTGGACGAGATCCCGATGGCTCTCTCTTCTTCGTCCTCGATCACCGTCCAGAAGGTGGGGGACGCAACCGCCGCGCTCTTTGCGATGGGCGAGGGCGACGTTATGGGCATCCGGGGGCCCTACGGGAACGGGTTTTCTGCCGGGGGGAGGACGCTTGCCATCGCCGGCGGCGTCGGCGCCACCCCGCTGCTCCCCCTGGCGGAGTCGGGGCAGGTTGAGGTCTTCCTCCTCGGCGCACGAACGGCATCCGAGGTCCTCTTTGCCGACCGGATACGCCGCGTGGCGAGGCTGATGGTCGCAACCGACGACGGCACCGCCGGGCACCACGGGTTTGTGACAGAACTCGTCTCAAGGGTTGACCTGGAGGGGTTTGACCGGATCTGTGTCTGCGGCCCCGAGGTCATGATGGCAGCCGTCCTCCGGATACTTGACCGGGCGGGGTGTGCGGGGCGGGGTGAGTTCTCCCTCCAGCGCTACATGAAGTGCGGGGTCGGCCTCTGCGGGTCGTGCTGCATCGACCCCCATGGTCTCCGGGTATGCAGGGACGG
>DAFR01000136.1:1756-5783 GCA_002497965.1 Methanomicrobiaceae archaeon UBA436
CAGGAATCGCGATCGGATGAAGGATCGATCGACTCCAGGTCTTCCATCTTGTTGATGTTTGTAAACGTCAGCAGGCCGGGATCGATCTCGCGGATCTTCTCCACGGGCACGTACCGTGTCTTCAGGCTCCAGATCATCGGCCGAAGCGATAGAGAGTCGTGTTCGCCCAGGTAGTCGCGCAGCGCCTTCGTCCGGTAGACCGCATGGAGCGGTTCGAGCATATCGGCGTTCCAGCAGGGGATGGCGGCATCGTATCCGACGGCGGCGTCAAAGAGGAGGTTCACAACGCCCGGATGGATGCAGGGCATGTCGCAGGCGGCGACAAAGACATACTCGCCGTGCACGGCAAGCGCTCCTGCATGCAGCCCGCCGATGGGGCCAAGCCCCTGTCGGACGTCAGATATGCACCTGATGCCGTCCAGGTGGGAGAACCGTTCGCACTGGTCGGGGTCGCGCGCAACCACCACGATCTCGTCTGCAACCTCTTGCAGCGTCTCGAGGAGGCGCTCGATGAACGTCCTGCCCTGGAACGTGAAGAAGTACTTCTCCCTCCCGCCGGCACGACGTGCCGCCCCGCCTACAAGGACGATCGCAGACCGCATGAAACTCCCTCTAAGGTAATTCTTCCCTGAACCGGATCAGTTCGGCGATACATGTGTTGCAGGGGGCGTCGATACCGTGTTTATCGGCAAGCGCTGCCACCGCGCCGTTCATGAAGTCGATCTCGGTCTTCTTTTTGCGATTGATGTCCTGGAGCATCGATGAGTGGTGGGCGGCGGTTGCGGGCAGTTGATCCTCTCTGAGGTAGTCCAGGTAGGCGTCGGCCGTCTTCCAGGGGAGGGCGATACCCTCGGCCCCGGCAACCTTGTAGGCCTCCCTGACTATGGCGGCTACAATCGTCCAGGCGTGCGGGTTGGTGAGCGCTCCGTAGGGGACGTTCATGAGCGCACCCAGCGGATTGAGCGCGCAGTTGTAGAGGGTCTTTGACCAGATATCGGTCCTTATGTTCGCGGTCGCCTCCGCGCGGATGCCAGCCTCCCGCATAAGGGCAGCGAGCCGCTCTACCGCCGGGTCGGTGCCTGACGGGAATCGACCGAGTTTCATGGGCGCTGCCTCCACGGAGACGTGGACGGCGGCGTCGCCCTGCCACTCAAACCCGGTTATGATCATGGCACCGATGACGCGGTCGGTGAACCTGGCGATGATCTCCTCGTTTCCGATACCGTTCTGGAGGCTCACCACCTCCCGGCCGCTGATGGTGTCTGCGAACTGGCAGCATATAGCCTCCGTCTCGGTGGACTTTGAGGTGATGATGCAGTAGTCAGCATCCTGCCAGCCAGGAGGGATGTCTTCCGAACAACTGAACTTGTAAGTTCCCTCTCCCCATATCCCGGTCATCCGGAAACCCCGCTGCTGCACCGCGTCCGCGTGTCGTCTGCGGGCAACAGCATGAACATCAGCGACGCGGGACAACTTTGCGGCGATGGTCAGGCCGACCGCCCCGGCGCCAAGTAGCACGACCTTCATGTTAACTACTATATTATGGACGGCGTTACCTGTTAATTTCTCTCATTTCAGACCTGCAGACAACCCCACGCTTCTCCATGGCAAGCAGCGCCTCCTTGATCGCGGGATCGGGCGAGAACCCGCCAATGCCGGTCTTTGCAACGACACGGTGGCAGGGGACGACGATGGGTGTGGGGTTCCGGGACATCGCCAGACCTACCACGCGTGGCGCGGTGCCGACCGAGATGGCGATCTCGCTGTATGTGGCGGTCTTGCCGCAGGGGATCTCCCGGACGGCGCGGTAGATCCGGGGATACACGCCCTCGCCTGCGGTTGCGATGCTCTGAAGGTCGGTGAGTCTTGATGGTCTCCCGGCACAGTAGCGCCGGATCTCTTCGGGGACGGCGCTCCCGATCCCCTGGCGTGCAAACCGCACGCGGTAGACCGTGTCGCCCTCCCAGGAGACGTGGACGTGCCAGAGGCCGAACCGGCACGACCCGGTCAGGATCGCCATCTCTTTACCTCCTCTTTGAAGGTGTCGATGGTGCAGGGGGTCATCTCCTCCTGCATCCAGGGCGGCAGTGCGGCGTGAACCCGTGATTCGAGGAACCGCCTCTCCCCGAGAACCAGCATCCCCCTGTCTTCCGGTGTCCGGAGCACCCGGCCGAGCGCCTGGAGGGCGCGGTTGATCGCCGGGAGGGTGTAACTTATGAATTCTCCCTCATCGCCAAACTTCATCCTGAAGTATTCGATCACCATCCTGCGGACGCGGTTGAAAGGCGCGAGCGGGAGGCCGATGACGAGGGCGCCCGCGAGCATCTCGCCACGGTAGTCCAGACCCTCGCTCCACTTGCCGCCGCAGACGGCGAAGATGATCCCAAAGGTGCCGGTGCCGGGGAGGTTCATGAACTCCCGGAGCATTGCGGCCGATTCCTGGGCGTTTCTGGACTCGATGTAGATCCTTTTGCTGCGGATCCGGTTTGCGCAGCGTTCAGCAAAGTTGTTGAGCAGGTCGTAGGAGGGGAAGTAGACCGCCAGGTTTCCGGGGAGGGTTGCGAACGTGGTGATGTAGTCTTCTGTCCGCGCGAGGTTCTGGGTGTTGCGGCGCATGGAGTAGGCGGTGGTTATGTCCTCTGCGCAGAGGATGCGGCGGTTCTCTGGTGGAAAGGCGTTCGGGAGGGATATCGTTGTGACGGGGAGGTCACCGAAGTAGTAGCGGCGGTAGCTCTCGATCGGGGAGAGCGTGCCGGAGATGAGGACGCAGCAGGCGTGCGCCCCGGCGATCTCCTGGAGTTTTGTGCCGGGGTCGATGTTTCGGACTTCAAGCGCTACGCTTCCGTCCTCCACTCTGCGGTAGACGGTGAGGTAGGCGGGGTCGGATGCGGAACGGAGGATCCGGTAGAAGAACGCGGTCAGCCGCTCGATCGCGCTCTCCCGGAACTCGCCGGCCTGCATGTTCTTTTCGCGGATCCCCTCGCTGATCTTGAGGAGGTCGTCCACAACCTCCTCAATGCTCTGGTAGAGGCTGCCGGTGAGGATCATCCGCTGGAAGATGCCGGGGTCAAACCAGTCCTCCACCTCGTGGGAGTCCTTGAGCGCTTCCATGAACTGGCTGATCCGGGGCAGGATCTGAGCGATGGCATCCGACGGTTTCGACCGCCCCCGGCCGGAGAGTTCGTGGCCGGCCTGCTGGATGTCGCGCTCCTCGATCGTCACGCTCTCGATGCTCTGGGCGACCTCTCCGCAGTTGTGCGCCTCGTCGATGAGGAGGAGGACGTCTTGCGCCTCGATCCCGAGCGACTGGTAGATCTGTTCACGGATGGTGTCGTCGAAGAGGTGGTAGAAGTTTAGAAGCACCACGTCGGCGTCCCGGGCGGCGTAGACCATGGTGTCGTAGGGGCAGACTTCACCGCAGAACCCTGCAAGGTGCTCTGGCGGGATAAACTCGGTGCTCACCCGTTCGGCCCGGACTCGGAGCGCCCTGGAGGCGACCATCTTGAGCCCGCCGTCCTCGGGTTCGGTGAACGATTTGCTGTGGATGAAGTAAGGGCATATGAGGGGGTGTTCGGGGTCAATCTTGCGGATCTGCTGTCTGATCTGGCGGTCGTTTGCCGGGACGAGCGAACCTTTCTGCGCCCGTTCCCGCATCAGCGCTGTCGAGAAGGCTTTTACACCTTCACAACGGCGGTATACGTCACCTTCGCCGCCGAGGGGGCACATGCTGGATTTGCCGATCAGGTAGGCAAACTTGAGGCTGCCGCGTTTATGCCGGATGAGCTGGAGTTCGCGCATGAATGTTGTGAGTTGACTGATAGTCCTGACCGCGACGAGCACCTTTCGCCCCCGGCTCTCTGAGAGGAGCGCAGCGACAACGCTCGATTTGCCGCTCCCGGTCGGCGCATCGATCATGGCGATGCCGCCGCTGCGTGCGGTTGATGCGGCCACCTCGAGCATCTCCCGCTGGTAGGGGCGGTATTCACGGTAGGGGAACCAGTCGTCGAGAGAGTCCATTGCATTAGAG
>DAFR01000136.1:5860-6121 GCA_002497965.1 Methanomicrobiaceae archaeon UBA436
AGGGGGAATCTGCGGGAGGAAACCGTATCCGGGACTGACCCGAGATTCTTCAGAAGAATTTTACGAAAAACACCGGCAGAACGCCTTCCAACGAGAGAGGGGGAGCGGTCAGAGTGACACTGGATATGCTCTTGGCAATGTATCGATGAAGAATCGCCATGCCCTGGGGATGGAAGATCCGCCGCCCCTGTCTCCTGCGTGTCACCGTGACAGTGTTTTTCCTCAAGCCACCCCCACCTCCGGACATGCCTTCGCCCCCCC
>DAFR01000136.1:6131-6819 GCA_002497965.1 Methanomicrobiaceae archaeon UBA436
CGCAACACCTGTTTTTTCCGACAGATTCATCATAACCGGGATAGATCTTACCTTCAATGAGCCCGCCGGAGGATGCGAGCCCGGGATCGGGCGAGCCCGATCTACGCCCCGTCACGGTCACCGTCATCGACTACGATGCAGCACACTTCTCAGAGTGGAGATGCACTCGGCCCGAGGAGATCCGGCTTCCTCCGTCTCGCATGACGGTCACCTGGATCATCGTCGACGGCGTCCACGACCCGGCGATTGTTGAGGCCATCGGGAACGCTCTCGGGATACACCCTCTCACCCAGGAAGACATAATGAACACCCGCCAGCGACCGAAGATCGAGGAGTACGAGGATTACCTTTATGTCGCTGTCCGTGCGGTCACCCTCGATGGTGATGAGGGGTTTCGGAGCAGACAGGTCAGCCTTCTTCTCGGGAATGGCTATATCGTATCCTTCCAGGAGCAGCCCGACGAGACCTTCAATCGAATCCTCAAGCGGTTGCGTGCTGGCGGAGGGCGGGTCAGGAGCGTCGGTTCCGACTACCTCTTCTACGCCCTTCTGGACGCGGTCGTCGATGGCTATTTCAGCGTGATCGAGGATTTTGGAGAGCGTATAGAGACTATCGAGGAGGAGGTGCTGGCGGAACCCGATCGTGAGACGCTCCAGGCGATATACGCCGTGAAACGTTCACTGATCGC
>DAFR01000136.1:6857-7672 GCA_002497965.1 Methanomicrobiaceae archaeon UBA436
TCGCCGCTGATCAGCGACGCCCTCCACATCTACTTCCGCGACGTCTACGACCACGCCATAGGAGTCGCCGAGGCCGTGGAGACGTATCGGGATATGATGTCAGGAATCCTGGATATTTACCTCTCAAGCCAGAGCAGCCGGATGAACGAGATAATAAAGGTCTTAACCATAATCACCACGATCTTCATTCCGCTCACGTTTATCGCCGGGATCTACGGCATGAACTTTGAGTACATGCCCGAACTCTCTCACCCGTTTGGATACCCGGCAGCCATTATCTCGATGACGGCCGTTGCAGCCGCGATGCTCATCTATTTCAGGAGGAAAAAGTGGATCTGAGTTCCGGACCCTGCCGAAGGCTAAAGAGTTCGCCGAGGGCGTCAGGTCAACGATCTGAAATATAAACCCCCTCTTTTCTCTAGGCAGCAGGCACGGAGAAGATCAAACCACGCAAAAGAGGGGAAAGAGTTTCCCGCCCGTTTCTGCGCAACTCCGGGATAGCGTCCTTCCCTGGGCGGAGGCAACCATCCCCGCCGCGCGGTCTTCCGCCCCTGTCTCCTGCGTCTCTGGTTGAACGGTATTCGTGGAAACACCCCCGCCACCCGCCCCTCCAGGGGGGCGGGCAGTGCATGGTGATTGGGCCGATAGCCGTGCACGGGGAGCGGGAACTGGATTTCGGTGTGGGTGTTCACACCGACGGCATAGGGGTTATCTCCTTCCGTGGCAGTGCGTCTATGGAGAAGCGCCCCGTGGGGGAGGGGGCGGAACGCCCCTTCCCCTGTCGCTCGCATTTCCCGTTGAACGGTATTTATAGA
>DAFR01000137.1:0-211 GCA_002497965.1 Methanomicrobiaceae archaeon UBA436
GGGTGGAACATCCCCCTCCCCTGTCTCCTGTGTCACTGAAAACCCTGTCTCCTGTGTCACCGAAAAACCTCTCTCGCTGGAACACCCCCACCTCTGGAATGTTCTCTCCCGGTGAAACCCCGGCCGATCCTCACGCCCACCCCGAAAGGCGCCCCGCCGGTCTGGATGCCGCCAGGACTCCTATTTCAGCCGGTCATACCCTCCGGGCCGC
>DAFR01000137.1:262-3741 GCA_002497965.1 Methanomicrobiaceae archaeon UBA436
CTCCTCACCTCTCCCGCGGCGGGAACCGGATCGTCACCCTCCCGTGGCCCCCGCGCTCGAATACCGCGTCGGGCTGGAGCGCCCTCGCATACCCGGCCAGGTACGGCCCGGCAACCCGTGCGTCCGCAAAGGTATCCCTCACCGCCGCCGCCGTACAGTCGATGGTGAGGAGAACGCCCCCCTCCGCGGTCTCCGTCGACTCAGAGGGTACGCCCCAGGTGAGGAGGAGCCCCTCCATCAGGGTCGGCGGATCGAACCGCTCCTCGGCGTGAGAGAGAAGCGCCGTCCCGTCCTCCTCACCCAGCCTCTCCGCGATGGCGGCGACCCGCTCCATAAGCCCTGGAGGGGCGTCCTTCAGCAGCCGCCGCAGCAGTGACCCGGTAACGTCGTGTTCCCTCAGCGACCGCGCTACCTTGATAAGCTGCCAGTCCCGGGCAAACGATGTACCGGTCCGCATCTTACCCTCTCAGTATGCCGTACGCCATCACGCAGAGACCGATGATCACAACCACGTGGGAAAAGACCATCGACCATGCCACGATGAACTCATCAAGCGTAAATATGCTCACAAGATCGGCGAAGGTGATCCCCACCACCAGCGTAAAAAGCCCGTAGATGAAGAGCAGCAGGGTAGGCTGCTTCACGATCCTGTACGCGTTGTAGATGATACCGATAAGCAGCACTCCAAGAAGGAGTGTCACGATCGCGAACATCTGCTGAACCATCTCAACCTGCGATATGTTCATGTCTGCTCCTTTATCCTTCTCACCGAGATTATAGTCTGGATATCCCGCACCCCTGGATGGCTGGAGAGCGGGACCAGGATATCCCTCTTCAACTCGGATATGTTCTGCACCCGCACCCTGGCGAAGAAGTCGCCGGGCTCAAGCACCTCGTAGAGGTCAAGGACGTCCGGGATCTCCCGCAGGAACTCCTCAACGTCCGACTTCGCTTCCGGCTGGACCCTGATGTTCAGAAAGGCTATCAGTGTATTCTCAAAGCACTTCTGGTTGATGACTATCGTGAACCGCTCGATGATGCCGGCTTTCTTGAGTTTCTCGATCCTTTTAAAGACCGTCGACGGTGCGATTCCAAGCATTGAGCCAAGTTCTGCCATGGACTTCCGCCCGTCTTTCTGGAGCTCGCGAAGAATCGCATCGTCTATCTCATCCATTGTAGATGGATTGAATGTTTTTGAATATTAAAATTGTGTTTTGTCTGGATGGGTTGAAGGATTTATATCCCATTTTTGGTGAATTATCAAGACCAAAAGCGGTTTTCCCACCGATTTTCCCCGCCGGGAAGAGACCGGTTTTCCGTGGGTATTATGGAAACGATTCTCTGTTTCGGCGAAAATCCGGGAAAAGATTTTCACCGACGGTAGATAAACCTCCCACCGGGATTGACCACCCTGACCTCACCGGCGTCACCCACCGCCTCCCGGATTGCCGTATCTATGAACTCCCGTGCTGCGCAGAAACTCTCCCGCAGAGCCATCCCCCTCGCCAGGCATGCCGTCAGCGCCGCAGAGAAACAGCACCCCGAGCCGTGCACCGCGTAGGGGTAGCGCTCACCCGAGACCTTCATCTCCCCCTCACGCTCGACCAGTATATCGACCGCCGCCTCACCGCCGGGAAGGTGCCCCCCCTTCACCACCACCGCCCCGGCGCCGAGATCCAGGATCCGCCAGCCTGCCGCGGCCATACCCTCCACCCCCTCGATCCGCATCCCGGCAAGAACCTCCGCCTCCGGGATGTTCGGCGTGACGACGCTTGCACGCGGCATCAGGACCTCCACCAGGTCGCTGATAGCATCCTCCTCGAGCAGCCTGTGACCCGATGTCGAGACCATCACCGGGTCTATCACAGAGATTGCCCCCTCCGGCAGGCTCTCCGCGACCGCCCGGACGGTTGCGGCGTTCCCGAGCATCCCGGTCTTCCAGGCGCCGATCGCGAACCCCCCGGCGACCGTCTCAATCTGCGTCCGAACAGCCTCCGGCGGGAGCGGCCAGGCCGCCCGCACCTCTCTCGTGTTCTGGGCGGTCACGGCCGTGACGACCGTCAGCCCGAAGACCCCGAGTTCCACAAACGTCTTCAAGTCCGCCTGGATACCCGCCCCGCCCCCAGAGTCGGAGCCGGCGATGGTGCAGGCGGCGACCATCCTTCCAGCCGTCATACCTCTGTTGTCGCCCGGTACACGCTTGAATCTTTGCCCGCCATCTCATTTATCTCGTATCCGAACCGACCAGATCTGCAATGGATGCAGAAGAGATCGCCCGCCGGCACCTCGCCGACGGCATCCCTGATGACGAGATCGTGCGCCTCCTCTCCCGGGAGGTCATATCGATCAAGCGAAACCGCGTCACCCCCGAATACGCCGAAGCGTTCGCCAGGGCGGTCGTCACAGAGGTCCGGAACTCGACCGGGCTCTCCGGCGACCTCTTCACCTTCGAGCCCTCCGGGTCGACGATGGGCGAGTTCGGTGTCGGTTCACGCGGAGCCGGGGACTTCTTCGCCCACCGGCAGATTGCACGGATCATCGGCCGACCCGATGTCGCCGTCGGGGTCGAGGAGATGGACGATGCCGGGGCGGTGAGCGCCGGCGGCGATTACATCGTCGTCACCGTCGACGGGATGCACTCCCGGCTCTCAGACTTCCCATTCCTTGCCGGGTTCCACGTCACCCGGGCGACGCTGCGTGACGTCTATGTCATGGGCGCAAAACCCGTCGCCCTCCTCTCCGACATCCACGTCGCCGATGACGGCGATGTGGCCAAGGTATTCGACTACACCGCCGGCGTCACCGCTGTAGGCGAGGCGATGGGCGTCCCCCTGGTCACCGGTTCAACCTTGCGTATCGGCGGGGACATGGTCCTTGGTTCCCGGATGACCGGCTGCGTCGGCGCCGTCGGTGTCACCAGCCACCTCACCGCCCGCAAGGAGATCGCCCCCGGCGACGTCCTCCTGATGACCGAGGGCGCCGGCGGCGGGACGATCGCCACCGCCGCTATCTACTCCGGGTTCCCGGAGGTCGTCGAGGAGACGATCAACCTCCACTTCCTCAGGGCATGCGAGGCTCTGATTGGAAGCGACGCCCTCGCCGGCGTCCATGCCATGACCGACGTCACGAACGGCGGGCTCCGGGGCGACGCCTACGAGATGGCCGAGACCGCCGGCTGCCGGATCGTCGTCGTCGAGGACGAACTCCGCAGCCTTGTCCGGCCAAACGTCCTTGCCATGCTCGATGCCCTTGAGATCGATTACCTGGGCGTCTCCCTTGACTCCCTCCTGGTTGTCGCGCCGCCGGAGAACGCGGCGGAGATCAAGCAGGTCGTGGAGTCCGCGGGGGTCGCCATGAAAGAGATCGGCTTCGTCGAGGAAGGAGCCGCTGAATCGGTTCTCATGGTCAATGGCAGGATACGGGACTTCTCCCCGAAGTTCAGGGAGTCGGCCTACACCCCTGTGAAAAAAGTGGTGGAT
>DAFR01000137.1:3800-4017 GCA_002497965.1 Methanomicrobiaceae archaeon UBA436
CGGATGCTTGCCCGGCTCCGGTCTTCGTGAGGAGGATACCATCTGGTGGACCATTTCATCTAACATTTCACGTGCAGTGTTGTCTCCCGCGTTGAGCGCGAAGCCGCGATCTCCTCCCCCCGTCACCCTTCGCGACTCCCGCGTGAGGTGGACGATCACTCCCATGAAATGGTCGAGCTCATCTCAAAACTGCCTGGGCGATAGAAGAACTCGGGGA
>DAFR01000137.1:4131-4467 GCA_002497965.1 Methanomicrobiaceae archaeon UBA436
GTTGTCCGGGCCTCTCCCCCTCCCGACAGAAGAGTTT
This sequence comes from Methanomicrobiaceae archaeon UBA436, assembly GCA_002497965.1. Classification (GTDB taxonomy): domain Archaea; phylum Halobacteriota; class Methanomicrobia; order Methanomicrobiales; family Methanoculleaceae; genus Methanoculleus; species Methanoculleus receptaculi. The sequence continues at coordinate 4,169 of DAFR01000137.1, forward strand.
TGGGATAACCTCGTCCACGAGATCGGAGGAGGGGGTGTTTGTTGTCTTCAGAAGAGGGCCATTGCAAGAGATCGTAGATTTGCTCTCTTGTCATACCCTCAAATTCTGCAACGTCGGTGACGATTGTGTTCAGCGTGGCCGTGCTGAGTTCATCGTAAGGGGTACGGTAACCCGGAGCCGTTTGTCTTCAACAACTCTCCCGACCTGCCGGAGAAAAACCGGGTTTTCAAGGACTTTGATTACCTCAAATCCACTAACAACCGGGTGTCGCGGCAGTGATATCGACCTTGTATTCGAAA
>DAFR01000137.1:4484-7064 GCA_002497965.1 Methanomicrobiaceae archaeon UBA436
CTTATACCTGGTTACAATGGTGATCTGTTCTCCCGCTCCGGGCTTAACCTCTGGCAAAACACCCAGTGCGCCCCCCTTCATAAATGTGGCCTAATTCTCCGGTTTTTTCCCGCTTGCACAGACGTTGTAGGCCAGGTACGGCAGTCTCTTCTCGATGAATGGCTCAACCTTCCGCGCGAGGGTAAAGATCGGTTCGACGAGTGTCAGGTGCGCAAACGAGCACCGGCTGATAGTGACATCCTCAAACCCGGCATCGCGAAAGAGTCTTGCCATCTCCGCGTTGGTGTAGTAGTGCTCATCGAAATCGCCCATCCCCACACCCCTCAGACCTATCCTCTCGCTTATCCTGTAGACGAGGGGGACGATGCTTGTAAAGACCGTCCGGGAGAGCGTGCAGACGGCTATCCGGCCGCCGGGTGCGAGGACGCGGTAACACTCCCGGAGCGCCGCCTCCGGGTCGGGGATGTAACTGAAGGCAAGCAGGCTTGCCAGGGCATCGAAACTCCCGTCCACAAACGGCAGCGCATCGGCCGTCCCGACACAGAACCCGCAGTCCGGGCAGCGCCCCCGGCCGTGCCGGACCATCCCCGGGCTGAGATCGAGCCCGACCGCACGGCCCCCCTCCTCCACGTAGCGCTGCACAAAGAGTCCGGTTCCGCAACCGACGTCCAGCAGAAACCCGCCCTTCGGGAGATTCCGCATCACGTGGTCGCGGATGTGCCCGTGGTAGCACCTCCCCCGTCTGCCGTCGTAGCGCTCATCGTATACATCCGCAATCTCGTCATAGTGCTGCTGTACCTTCTTCACCAGACACCTCCAGCGCGATCCGGGCAAGCAATGCATTTAACTGTACAAAATCGTTTGCGCTGTGCGTGAGCCGCAGATCCGTATCGGCGAGGGCGATAACAAGGGCCGGGTGGTTGTAGTCGCGCCGGATCACCTCCCGGAGTTCTACGACAACCTCCTGCGCCGAGAGCCCGTAGTCGATCAAAAGCGACTCAACGATCCCGCGGGCCGCCTCCAGGTTGCCGCCGCGGAGCGCCTCAAACGCCGATGCGGCAATGTTGCCGGTCTCCGACCGCGCAACCTCCGCAAGGTCGAACCCCTCCTCCCCCGACCCTGCTGCAATCTGCAGGTAAGTTATAGCCCGCCGCAGGTCGCCGCGTGCGGCATAGACGATCAGGTCGAGATCGTCTTTTGGGACGCTCGCCCCCTCCGCGGCCAGTATCTCCTCAAGGCGGGCACGGACGAGCGCCGCATCCAGGGGGGCAAAGAAGAGCGGAAGACACCGCGAGGCGATTGCCGGGATGATGGCCGACGGCCTCACCGTGACAAAGACGAACCGGCATGTGGCGCTGTAGCGCTCCATCGTCCGGCGGAGCGACTGCTGCGCCTCAAACGTCAGGTGGTCGGCGTCCTCAAAGACCATCACCTTGAACTCGGCATCCAGCGGCCGCATCGAGGCATACCACTTCACAATCCGCTTGAAGTTGGCGATCAGGCTCAGGTCTTTCCGGTATATATGGCTGAACCTGTCATCCGACTCAAGGACGCTCTTCCCCTTCCCCAGGAGGTCGGCCGTGCTGAAAACTGTCGTGTTCGCCTCCTGGTTCTCGCCGTAGAGCCGTTCTGTCATACACCCGATGGCGGTGGTCTTCCCTGTCCCGTGCGGCCCGAAGATCAGCATGTGGGGTATGCTGCCGGAGTCCGCAAACGCCGTCATCTGCCGGATGACCGCATCCTGCCCTATGATATCCTCGCACCGCCGGGGGCGGTAGACCTCACTCCAGAGCATGACTCAGGTTCTCTCTGATCTCATCTATTGCCGCCCGAAGAAGATAGGCATTGTCCAGCGACCCTATCAGGCGTTCAGCCTCCCCGGGCTCAAGGCTTGAACAGCCCGCGGTGATCCCGGGGAGGGCACGGGTCAACTCGTCGACGATCGTCAGGTTCGCGGTTCGGGCCGTCCGGGACAGCGGGTTTAGATCGATTGTTATGACGGTCTTTCCCATACGCCGGAGCGCCGCACAGCGGTCTCCGTCCTCAAGCGGCACAAGAAGAAGATCGGCGTCCCCTATCCCTCCCGGCAGGCAGAGGGCGCGGTCGTGGGAGAGCGGTATGAGTCTTTCAGCCGTCCCCCTGAGAACCCGGACACCGTGGGATTCAAGGAGCCGGGTGATCCGTTCCACCCGATCCTCTGTCCTGTGGAAGAGGTTCACCTCGACATCGGCGCCGCTCGCCCTCTGGAGCGCCGCGATATCATCCGCTGCAAGAGCCGCGGTGTTCCCGTTCACCGATATAACCGCGTGCCGGGCGGAAAGGAGCATCGCCGCGGCAGTCCTGGCGGCAACGGCCGCGCTCGGGGTTGTCCTCTCGCCGATAAGGTAGTCAAACGCCTCCCCGCGGCCGTGGGCGGCAAGCCCCTCCAGGGCGACTACACCCTCGCGGGCGCAGCGGGCCAGGCGTTCACGGGCGATGAGGGAACGGTAGCGTGGATGGTCTTTCGGTATCACGGTATCACCTCGATCAGGTACGGGCCCCGGCGTGCGACCGCCAGTTTGTAGACCTCCCCGAACCGGG
>DAFR01000137.1:7120-11224 GCA_002497965.1 Methanomicrobiaceae archaeon UBA436
CCTCCAGCACCCGGCGGACATCCGGCGCGATGAGCCTGCTCCTCTCGGCAAACGACCGCGAGAGCCGGTAGAAGTCGATCAGGTTGTGCGGACATCGCCGGGGGTATGCGGCAGAGATCCTTGCCATCGTCTCAGCCGATGCAAGGACGGAGGCTGTCGGGAGCGGGCCAAGACTCATGGCGTAGATGGGTTCTTCCGGGTAGAAACGGGCAACCTCTGCAGTGATCCCGGGCCCTTTCCGGCAGGCGACCCCGCCGCCGAGGCTTGCGGCAACGTCCCCAAGACCGGTGCGCTGGACAACCTCGGCCTCGTGGGCAGCGGCCGCAACCCCGTCTGCGGAGAGCCCCAGGTCAAAGAGACTGTTTGCGGCCGTGAGCGTCGCAAGGAGCGCCGCCGCCGAGAGCCCGAACCCGGCGCCTATGGGAAGCCGGCACTCTGTCGTGACGCGGGCGCACACCCCGATCCGGTCAAGGGCGTACTCGATCGGCGGCGACCCGGTGCTCACGCAGCCATCCCGGAGCACCCGGACGCTCGTCTCCCCCGCCTCCTCGACCGTCGAGCGCACACCCTCATCGATCACAACGCCGGCGCCGATGCTCCCTGTGGTCGCGATCTCTCTCCCCTCGATGCGCCTGAAGTATCCGGATATATGACCCGGCGAGAATGCTACAGCAGTTCTGACCATATAGCCCCGGCGACCTCCTCTTTGCTCCCGGTCACGTTCCGCGACCCCCCTGCAGTCATGATCACAAACGACCCCTCCGCTGCTCCCATCGTTGCCGGGGTGTTCAGAACAACCATCCTCACACCGGCGTCGAGCATCGCCCTCGCCCGCTCCTCCTCGTCCCAGCCCAGTTTGAAGGCCACCGTCACCGCCGGGCGGCAGGTCTGCATGACCTCATCGATGACCTTCGGGAGCGGGTTCAGCCGGATCGTCATCGGAGATCCGCCCCTGATCTTCCCCTCATGTCTCTCGGGAGCATAATCCGATATCGCCGCTGCGCTGATATATACATCGACCCCCTCGTCCCGGCAGACCGAGAGGACGGCCTGGCGCATCTCCGCGGCCGTTGCCGCCCGGATGTTTCGAACGCATGGAAACGACCCCGCGTGGACAACAGCAACATCCGCCCCCAGGCGGAACGCCTCGAGAGCGAGCGCCCGTCCCATCAGCCCGGTCGACCGGGTCGTCAGAACCCGGACATCGTCGAGAGGTTCAGCGCACGCCCCGCTCGTGATCAGCACCCTCTTTCCTGCAAGCGGTCTCCCGGAGACGGCACGTTCGGCGTGAAGCACGATCGTATCGGTATCGGCGATCTTAGCCTTCCCCTCCTCGATCCGGGGCTCGACGAGATCGATCCCCCATGAACGGAGCCGTTCAAGGTTCTCCACGACCCCCGGATGGCGGTAGATGCTCTCGTGCATCGCCGGGACGACCACCACCGGCATCCCGCGGCCGAGCGCGGTCGAGGCAAACGTTGTGACCGGGGTGTCATCGATCCCGGCAGCGATCTTCCCGATCGTGTTTGCGGTGCAGGGTGCGACCAGCAGGAGGTCGGCCTCCCCGCCCTCGCCGCAGTAGAGGACATGCTCCACCAGCCCGGTGATCCGGGTGATCGCCGGCCGCCCTGTCGCGTAGGTCAGGGCGTCGGGATGGATGATACCTCTCGCGGCCTCCGTCATTACCGCCTGCACCGCTGCCCCCCGGCGGCGCAGGGCGTGGGCAAGTTTCACCGTCTCGACCGCCGCGATGCTTCCGGTCACGGCGAGCACCACGGTCTTTCCTGAAAGTGTCTTCATTCTATCCTCACATCCTGCACCATATGCCATGTGTGCGGCCCGTATTTCTTCACCCGGCGCGAGGATATCGTCGCCGATAGCCCGGCCTCCATCAGCCGTTCCTGGATCACCGCCGTCGCGTCCCCGATGCTGTGGACGTGGATGACGCTTCCCGGCCGGACATGGGCGAGGGCGTCGGGGAGGAACGATGCCGCCTCGAAATGCCCCATCAGTATGCGGTCGTAGACCCCCGAGAGGAGGCCGCGGCAGTCGCCCATCATCGGCGTGACCCGGTCAGCGACGCTGTTTGCCGCGATGCTGCGCCTCAGGTAGTCAAAGGCTACGGGGTTTATCTCCATCGCATGGATGCTTGCACCGCTGCGCGCCGCCGGGATGGTGAAGTAGCCGATCCCGGCAAACATATCGGCGATGCGCTCCCCCGGCCGGACAAGAGCGGCGATCCTTGCCTTCTCCACGCGGTTTCCCTGAGCAAACATCACCCGTGTAGGGTCAAGGATGAATGTGCAGCCCTGCTCCCGGTGCCGCACCTCCCCGGCGCTCCCGTAGACCACCACCGCCTCCGGGATCCGCATGGCACCGGTGCAGCCCTTCACCCATACGACACCGCGGGGATGGCGGTGCGCCACGATTGACTCGATCTCCTCTTTTGTAGGCGCGTCGCCGTGGACGACCGCGACATCGCCGATGAGGTGGTAGCCCCGGCCGCGGTAGACACTCCTTTCCGGGAGATCCTCATCCGCCGGGCAGCCATCCCTGACCGGGACGCAGGCGACGCCGTCACGCAGGTATGCCCGGCGGTCGGGATCGACCCACGCCTCGCCCGCGATACGCGGCAGAACCGATGCCGGCAGCCTTCGCACCCGCACAACCCATCACCCCACGATAACCAGCCGATCGTCTTCGTCGTCGCGGAGCACCCGGATGTAGTCTCCCTCCACCGGCGTCGTCCAGGGCACCGGGTTGACCTCGCGAGTCACGTAGGTCTCCGGGTCCATCAGCCCCACGAGACCGGGCTGGGTGAAGACGACGAGAGCCGACCTGGCCTCACGGACGTTGCCTATGAGGCGTTCTGCATCGTCGGTCCTGAGCGTCAGCGGCGTGCCGTCCTGGAGGTCAAACACCCTGAGCCGCTGCCCCTCGATCTCACGCACCTCGTAGTATCTGCCCTTCGATACCACCACGTCGCCCTTCTGGTAGTAGGGGAGACGGATGGAGTATGTGACCCGGTACAGCCCCTTCCCGTCCTTCTCCCCGACCAGTTTCGGGTGGGTTGTGAACCGGCCGCCGAGCGCTCCCGTGACCTGTTTTGCTATCTCCTGGCCGAGGTGCTGTGTCCCGACGGTGATATCGAGACCGTCTTTTCTGTCGTCGAGGTCCGATATGAACGAGAGGCGGTCGCCCGACTGCTGGAGCGACTCCTCCGCCTGTTCCGCGATGTTTGTGGCGACCTCACGTTCGTAGGCGTTGATCTTTCGGTCGGTGGCCCGCACCTGGACTATCCCGGCGTAGTAGCCGCCGGAGATGCGGCTGCAGCGGTCGCAGGACTCTTTCTGCCAGCGGATCTCCGTTCTGCAGGTCTCCCTCACCGGGACGCCGTAGAGCGCCGCCTCCACCTCGATGGTGCAGGCTGTCCTGTTTGAGGCTGGATCCTCAGACTGGATGGTGACCCGGGCATCCCTTGCGTCCTGATGGATGGTCACCGCCGATATGGCAAGTTCAGCGATGAGGTCTTCGCGCGAGACCTCAAGGTCTGACCATGTGCTGCCGCGTTTCTGCGACCCGCAGACCGGACAGTAGACGGCGGTCACATAGGGTTTGCAGGAGAGCAGCCTCACCTCTGCCACCCGGCACTCAGGGCAGACCCCTCCATCTTCGCTTGGTCTCCCGCAGCGGGGGCAGATGCTTGTCTGGGCGGTCATACCTTAGATCCTGAATATCTGGGCGTGGGGGACGCCGTCTATCATGATGCAGTCCTTCTCGGCGATGAGCCCCATGGAGACGGCCAGGGCAACGACCTCTTTGCCGATGATGTTGGCGTTATCGGCGTCGGCAAGCGCCCCCCGCACCTCATCCTCCGTGGCGGTCTGTGTGCCGTAGAATCCGCCGCTGATGCGGACCTCCACCTCGCCGTGCATCAGGGTGACCTCCATCAGGTCGGTGTCGCAGGCGGCCACCACCTCGCCGGCGCCGGGTATGCGGTGCACTTTTAAGTACATTGCAGATTGTTTGATCGGAAGATCTCAAAAAGGTGCGCCGTTCCGGTCAGGGGAGCGAGATCTCGACGCCGTATGTGCGTGACGGCGT
>DAFR01000137.1:11288-12518 GCA_002497965.1 Methanomicrobiaceae archaeon UBA436
GGCGTTCTCGTCCATGTAGTCGCTCTCCATGCTGAACCGCAGCCCTGCACGGGCGAGCGCCGGGATACCCTCGTGACGCGCGATCAGGGACGGCACGAGCGGGGTGTCGGGGGTTGCAAAGTGTTTGACGACACGCTCGACCGGGATACCAGCCCGCTTAGCCATCGGGACAACGTCGATGCACGGCCCGCTCTCGGCGTGGAGCTGGACGGCGCAACCGCAATCGGCGCCGAGTTCGAGCGCGTGGTAGAGGACGGCGTTTGAGGCTGCAAGCACCTCAGGTGCAGCCTCGTAGTGGGGCCGGCCGCTCTTTAGCGCCACGGCCGCCCCTTCCTGGACGTAGGCGGCGGCAAGGTCGAGGCCGGCCATCATCACGCCGGCGGCCTCCTCAAGCCCCATCCTCCCGGCAAGACGGCTGATCTCTGCCGGGTGGACACCAAGGACGGGGTAGACCACAACCCCGACCTCCTCCCGGATATTGTCAGCAACCCGGAGGGTTCTCTCGAAGACCTCACGGTAGTCCTCTCCCGAGGATGGCTCTATGCCAGACGACCATGAGGGTTTTGTGACCAGGAAGATGTGTGTCCCGCCGCTGCGGCGGAAGTCCTTCGCGGCTTCGATCCCCCGGCCGTTCAGCGGGTCGATATGGATATGGTCATCGGTGATCGGTATCGCGGGCAGTTTCATGGGTCTCTACGATCTCCATCATGGGGTAGTCGTCCTGGAGGTGCAGCCGGGCGCGGCAGACGGCCGTCCCGACCCGGGTCGTGACCTCCGCATCGAGCATCCTCCCGGCAAGTTCCGAGTAGCCGAACCGGTTTGAGACCATCATCTCGCGGTTCAACCGGACGCGGACATCCGTCACGCAGGGCTGGAGACTGACCGCCTGCTCGATGGCCGTCTCAACGGAATCGGCGGTCTCGCGGGAGATCGGCGTCCCGACGAACTGGTGGTAGAGGGCGCCGAGCTTGATCCCGGCTTCAAACGCCGCTTTCTCGCGGTCGGTGATCATGAGTGTATGTTGGGGTTGTGGGAGTAAGAAGGTGCGCCACGGGGGTAGGGATGTGCCGTTGCGTTGCGTAAGCGTAAGCGTCTCGCTGACCGTTGTGCAGTGGCTGCAGGCCTCGTTTCAGACAGTGGCCATCGGGGGCCGGGCGGTGGGGGTGTTCCAAGCGAAAACCGTTCAACGGGAGACGCATGAGACAAGGGGCGGGGGATGTTCCATCCCCC
>DAFR01000078.1 GCA_002497965.1 Methanomicrobiaceae archaeon UBA436
ATCACACCCATGATGAATCCCACGGCATCGCATTCCGCAGCGACTGCACACCGCAGATCAGCAAGGCTGGCGGTTCCACAGAATTTAATGCGCATCAGAAGATCTGATGCAGCAAGACCAGAAAAAGGCATCGGGAGTGCCCCCGCCCGGATTTGAACCGGGGACAACCAGATCTTCAGTCTGGCGCTCTCCCAGTCTGAGCTACAGGGGCCCCTGCCTAGGAATGTTGGCAGTAGTTCTTAATAAACTCTGTGTTGCCCCCCTGGGAGTTGACGGGATAGCAAACCGCCTGTTTATCTCATCATAGAACCGATGTTTGAATGATGGACGGAATCGATCGAAAACCTGAAGCCCATCCAGGGAACTTGATGCAGGCCCTCTCCACAAGGAAGGAAAGCGTCGTGCACCTGACGCACAACGACCTCGACGCCGTCGGGAGCGACGCCATTCACCGTAGAGCCCTGGGTGACGACGTCTTTACCGTCTGGTCTTCGGTAGGGAGGTTCCTCTCTCTCCTTGATGCCGTTGCTGCCTTCCCCGGCCGTGGCGATCTCCTCAGCATATCGGATATCGGTTATCAGGACGGGGTTGAGCAGCGGCTGGCCAGGGCGCGTTCAAACGGCTGGCGGATCGAGTGGCGCGATCATCACCGCTGGACGAAGGACGAGATCCGCACAGTCGATAAGAGGACGGACATCCTCCATATCGACGTTGCCACCTGTGCAACCGGGATCGTCGCCCGCGACCTTGCTCCAGGCGATCCCGTGGCAGAAGAGATTGCGCGTGTCGTCTGCGACTACGACCTCTGGAAGCACCTGGACACAAGGTCGAAGATGCTCGGCCAGGTGGTGATGCGGAAGGGTCTCAGGGATTACGTCCGCGACAACTTTGTCCGGGGCATCATCCTCGATGAGCGTATCGAGAACGAATATAGGGAGATCCTCCAGGAGATGGAGCGTGACATCAGAAGGAGCATCCGGCATGCCACCGTCATCCAGGGCGGCCGCTACAGGATCGCTTTCGCCCCGCTCTATGGCTACCCAAGTGAGACTGCCCATACCATCCGCCAGGAGATGGGGAGCGATATCGAGGTGATCGTCTCTTCAAACGGCCGCATCTCCATTCGTTCCGTCCCGCCGATCAGCCATCTTGTCGCCCGGCAGTTCTCCGGTGGGGGTCATCCTCACGCGGCAGGGGGGACGTTCACCTTCAGCCTGCTTGACCGCTTTCTATTCTGGCTGATCAAGCGGAACCGCCATTACCGCGACCTTGCGGCGGTTGCGGAGTCTATCGAGGAATGAACGCTCTGTCCAGAAGTCTCTTCCAGTAGTCAGGGCAGGCGGTATCTGCACAGTAGCCACCCACCTCGAGGCTATCAGCGTCGACTATCCCGGCCGCCGCCACAACTTCCCCCCCCTCCGGGTTGAGCAGGATTAACTTCCGGAGACGGAACCGTTCCATAAGGTCGGGAAGGCGGTCGAGATCAGTCGCCGGGAGGATGAGAGAGTCCTGGTACTCGAGCAGGAGTTCAATGTCGAACCTCGCCGGGTTGCGAGGGAAGAAGAGGATTTTTCTGCCAGCCAGCCGCTCGAGTTCGATCACCTCAGGTGTATCCGCTATCAGAACGTGCCCCGCGAGACCCTGGTCGCGCATATCCCGCATGAGTCCGGCGTAGAGGTCTGAGATAGTCTCGGAGAACTCTTCCCGGTCTCCGATGTAGTCGTCCCGGAACCCCATGATGTGCGGTGCAGGAAGAGCAATCCTGGCGTCTTTACATCTCTCCCGCACAAACAGGGCATCTGCGGTCACGGCCGCCGGTTCGACACCGGGTTCGTCGATCAGCACTCCGTTCTTCATGCTGGTAAAGACCTCCCGTAACCGTTCGGCATAGAAGAGGCCGCCAGCAGCCGGAATTGAGACACCGTCCTGGGCGTCAAGCGAGCGTTCGAGCCGGTAGGTGGTAAGATCCACCTCTGTCCCGGTTTTCCCTTTCAGCCATTCCGCAAGTTCCGGGACGTCGGGCCTCCCGACCTCTGAGCCAAACGATCTCACCGGTATTCTGATTCGTCGTGCCATGCGCTGGTATCTTTATTAGCATCGCAACGAGAGTAGATAAGGATGAGTGGTAAGCCGTTGCTGGTAACGTGCGGGCTCCCGTACACGAATGGTCCCTGCCACATTGGGCACCTGCGGACCTACGTGCCGGCGGACTTTTACGTCCGCTATATGCGCCGGTCGGGAGAGGAGGTCGCTTTTATATGTGGTTCTGATAACCATGGAACGCCGATCGTGATCAGCGCCGAGCAGGAGGGCTCGACGCCCAGGGCACTCTCGGAGCGCTATCACGAGCATTTCTATGATACGTTCCGACGGATGGACGTCGTCTTCGACCACTTTGGCATGACCGACGACTCCATGAACCATGAGACCACCCGCTCGATCGTGCAGCGGCTGATAGATAACGGCTATGTCTACGAAAAGACCGTCAGCCAGAGTTACTGCCCGCAGTGCGAGCGGTTTCTCCCGGACCGCTATGTGGAGGGTGTCTGCCCTCACTGCGGGGCGATTGCGAGGGGCGATGAGTGTGACCAGGGCTGCGGACAGCACCTGGAGCCTGGTGAACTCAGGGATGCGGTCTGCAAGATCTGTGGCAGCAAGGCTGAATATCGCGAACAGGAGCACTATTTCTTCAGGCTCTCGGCATTCCGGGACTTACTCCTGGACTACCTGCCCACCCTCCGGGGCACGGCCACCGCCAGGAACTACGCTCTCGGCTGGGTGAAGGAAGGGCTGCGCGACTGGTGCATTACCCGGACGCTTGACTGGGGCGTTAAATTTCCGGGGCGCGACGACCTTGTCGTCTACGTCTGGGTGGACGCGCCAATCGGTTACATCTCGTTCACGAAGGAGTGGGCAAACGCTGCCGGGGTCGACTGGAAAGACTACTGGTGCGGCGATACTACGAGGGTTACTCACTTCATCGGCGGGGATATCATCTACCACCACTGCATCTTCTGGCCGGCGCTCCTCAAAGGAGCAGGATACGGTCTCCCGCATGCGGTGGTTGCAAGCGGCATGGTCACAATCGATGGCAAGAAGTTCTCGAAGTCTCGCGGGTATGTCGTCTGGACAAACGATGACTACCTGGACCAGGGGCTCCCTGCGGACTACCTCCGCTACTACCTCCTCTCCTACACCAGCCACACGAAGGAGCTGGACTTCTCCTGGAAGGTCTACGCCGAGCGGGTGAATAATGAGATCGTGGGGACGCTCGGGAACTTCATATACCGGACGATGTACTTCGCCGAGAAGGAATTCTCCGGTGTGCCGGACGTTGCTCCACAACCGGGTATAATCGAGGAGATCGAGCGCTCGCTTGCTGCGATAGATACCAGGATGCGCGATTACGACTTCAAGGGTGCCGTCGATGGTATGATGAGCCTGGCCTCGTTCGGGAACGCTTACATCCAGAACAACGCCCCCTGGAAACTGATCAAGGATGATCAGGCCGCTGCAAAGCAGGTTATCGCTGACTGTCTCCAGATGGTCAAGGCCCTTACAGTGGTCTTCCAGCCCCTGATGCCGGGCTCCATGCAGCGGGCGTGGACGATGCTCGGCTACGACGACGATCTCGCGGCACATCCGATCGCTGAGGCTACAGCGCCGATTGGGGCGAGAGCACTTGGAAAACCCGTTCCACTGTTTAAAAAGATCGAGAAAGAACAGGTCGAGGCGCTTGAGAAGGTCCTGGAGGCGCGGGTTGCGAAGGCCAGGGAGGCTGCAGGGGCAAAAGCACCGACAGTCTCCATCGATGAGTTTTCAAAACTCGACATCCGCATAGCAAGGGTTGTTGCGGCTGAACCGATCGATGGATCAAAGAAACTCTACAAACTCATCCTCGACGTCGGTGGCGAGAAACGCCAGGTGGTCAGCGGGATCGCGCAGTTCTACACCCCCGAAGACCTTGTGGGCAGAGAGGTTGCTGTGGTCGTAAACCTCGCCCCGGCAAAGATCTTTGGGGTCGAGAGCAGGGGGATGATACTTGCCGCCGGTGACGAGGCCTCGCTTCTTGTCCCCCTCCGTCCAGTCAGCCCGGGGACGAAGGTGCGGTGAGAGGGTCAGGACTGATGCAATCATTTTTCCAAGATCAATGAAGAATGGGCCGCCGTTATGTGCGGTTAGAAGATACCTGGAACCGTAATCTCCTGAGAAGCGGTCAGACGGGCCTGGAGGGATTCGAACCCCCGACATCCGGGTTAGAAGCCCGGCGCTCTATCCTGACTAAGCCACAGACCCGCGTGGTGGTTTTATACATTGGTTGCCTGGTAATATTAACCCTTTGAGGGTCTCATTTCCGAGGGAGAAGGGTGTAAGGGTGTGTCACCCGGCCCGGTAACACGCTGAGGGGATGACATCGACCCTGGTTGGCTCTCCCCACTTCCGCCCCTCCACATCGCGGGCTATGGTCACCCCCCGGAACCGGACCTTGATCCTTGCAGACATCCTCTCCCTCTCCTCGTAAAAGATCGGGTTGGCAACCTCAATCCGTCTCATGCTGATATTGAGGGCGAGGAGATCGACCATTATCCCTGGGTCTCCTGGAGAGAGGTCTTCCTCGGTGATCGAGGTCATGAAGATACAGTCTCCCGGCGCAGTTGCTGTCAGGGTTATGATGTTGTGAGCGCTGTTCAGTTCGAGGGTTCGTGGCTTTCCGCTCTTGAGTTCAGCGATTACTGATGGTGAGATTCCTGTTAACGCTGCGTATTTCATGCAGATCACCCGTACATCGGCAGCTGCTCTCTTCGAGGCTGCTCCTCCGTCTTCTGCACCTGCTCGGCGATCTGGGCCATTGCCGCCTCGATCTCAACCACCTGTTCGAGCAATGGCTGGACATCCAGGTTGAGGTCGTAGATCTGGTTCAGAACTTCAACCGTTGCCGCAGCTGCCCGCGGGTCCGGCGTGTTAACCGTCTCCCCGAGCAGCCCTACCCCCGGGATCCCACGCGTCTTGCACTCCGTGAGGATGCTTGCTGCAACACCTGATAGGCTCGCCATGGGGAGGATGATCGCCTTATCCTCGATACGCTGCAGTAGTTCGGGGCTGGTTGCGACCCCGAAAACTCTCTTTTCCGGTTCGTTTGTGATGATCCCGGCGATCGTGACGACTTCTTTTATACCAAACCGGCTGAGCCAGTCCATGATGCCGTTTGCCACCTCGTAACAGATCGCTGGATGAATGGGGACATCGGAGACGACTGTTAAGAGGTTATCCTTCTCATACAGGCGTACCGGGGCGCTGATGACACCTTTTGCTATCAGGGCGACAGGCGGGAAATATTTGCTTGTGATGGCCCCGATCTGCTCAAATTCCATCTGCTCAACGAGGTACTGGAGGGCAATACTCCCAACGAGCCCACTGCCGGGAAAACCAATCAGCACAGTATCATCGGTGCCGCCAGGCGCTCTGGCTGTAACCTTTATATCGTCCATGGGATCAATCACTCGCTCTTCGGTTAGGTTAAGATAGATGGATATCCCTTAAAAATATTATGCAAGAATACCAGATCAAACGCGGATACACGAAAAAGCTTACAGAATCAATGCTACAGAGTCTCCGCGACCAGTTCGGCGTCGAACCCCGCCTGACGGAGGATGGGCATTATATCGTGTCCTACGGAGCGCTCCTGCGCCTTGAGGTCTGGGCAGGTGCCGGAGGGAGGACGCTGTTTGTCCATACCGAGTCAGACTCATCCGCAGATGATGAGACGATCCTGGACACAAACCGTCGATTCCGCAACTACCTCCAGCAGGTAACCGGCTACACTGCAAAAGAGCGGGCGAAGAAAGCCCAGCAGTCCGTGAAGGGAAAGGATTAGACGGGTTATCCTCAGGTACAGGGCACCATATTCTATTTTGCGGCTAGAACGGCCATTAAGAGGGAGCTGTAAAACCAATTCTTTCGGGCTGCGCCTCGGTTTGATGAACTTCGCCACGGGCAACGGATCCCGCGGCTCTGTATTGCCGCAGACCGCCTTTATACCTGTGCCTGGGGGTGGCCGGGTTTTTGCGAGACGCTATTACCCGGAGGGAGGGGCGGCGGGTCAATGAACGAGAGCCTCCGGATGAGACGCGAGTGATGGGGAGGTGGCGAGACATCTCCTGCTATAGTGCCATTTTCACGGAAGCCTCTTTGAATACCCTGTTCCCATCCCTGGCGCGGCTTCACCATGCCAACCGCCATCAACTGCCTGCTCTCCCGTCAGCGGGAGTTGTCGACGAAAGACTTTTCCCGGAGGTGATTTGACTGGTCTCGTGCATATTCCCTGGAAAAGGCAGTGAGCTAATATCTCAGAACCGTTGATCTGATGGCCTCCAGGAAGCCCCCTCGGGGGGCTGGCATGCGGAACCTGGAATTCAACACTCCTGGCCGGTTTTCCCACACGGTTCAGCGCCACAAATGGCAGCAAGACAAAAACTGGCAGGAGGATGAAAAAGGGTCCTACTCTATCACTATCGCCGGCTTAAACGGCAACGCACCCGAGGCCTTGGGGTGCACGCTCTCCCCCGCGGTCTGAACACTCACCGGAACGCCGAACTCGTGCTCCAGGAACGTCCGTGAACTCTCAAGGATCTCCTGCTCATCGAGTTTTAACTCAGCGATCTGCTGCACGAGATGTGGCGGCAGTTTCAGCACGAGTTTCGTTATCTGCTTTGTTGCATCTGCCGCCTCACGACCGCGCCTGCGGACCTCCTCGTTCTGCATCACCTCGCGCATACCTCTGGTCCTGTCGTCTGAAGATGCAACCATCCGGAAGATCTCGTGCTTCCATGCCGGTGCGACATAGAGGCTGATCGATTTTGGTTCCATCGGGATGAGCTTTTTGATCGACTCGATATCCTCGACAGTCCTTGCGAGGAGTTCCTCCGCGAGTTCAACCTCTGGATTTATCTTCGTCTCGTCGGCCTCCGGCCACGGGGCGAATGAGACCATTCCCTCCTCGCCGAGATCCCTCCATAGCGCCTCGCAAGTGAACGGTATGAAGGGGGCAAGCAGCCGGACCCAGGTGTGGCAGAGGTCACGCAATACCTCACTGCCGGTCACGCCATCCGGCAGGCGGCGACGGTACCATTTCAGGTCGGCCTCGACACCAAAGAACGCCTCCTGCAGAGCCTGCCGCGTCTGGAACGACTCGAGCGCTGCCGTGATGCTCTCTATGCGGCGCTGCAGCCTGCTTTCAAGCCATGCATCGATCTCGCAGGAGCCCTCAGCCCCCTTTCCCTCCTGGATTGTGTTCCAGAACCGCTCGATCTGTTTTTTAGTCGACGATACAAGGTCGTTGCGCCAGTCAAAGTCCTGCCAGGGCTCAGCGCTTCCCACAAGGAACATCCTGACGGTGTCGGCGCCGAACTCCGAGAGGGCGTCCTCGAGAAGGAAAACGTTACCCTTGCTCGAGGACATCTTCGCGCCGTTGAGGAGCCCCATGCCAAAGACTACCATGCCCCGGGGCTGCAGTTCCGGTGGGAAGATTGCGGAATGGTGGAAGACCTGGAACGTGAGATGGTTTGAGATGAGGTCCTTTGCCGAGAACCGGTAGTCGTAGGGGTACCAGTAGAGGAACTCGCTCCTGAGACGCTCAAGTGTGCTGCGATCGAGGGTCGCTGGCTCCCCCTCACCGAGGAAGATGTAATCGAAGACCTCCGGCGTCAGGTTTTCTGCCGGTATTCCTTTCAGGTGGTGGGCGATCGTGTAGTAGGCCATGTAGATCGTCGAGTCGGAGAGCGGCTCGATTATCCAGGTCGGGTCCCAGGGCAGTTTCGTCCCGAGTCCAACACGGCGGGTGCAGGCCCAGTCCTTCAGCCAGTC
>DAFR01000083.1:0-833 GCA_002497965.1 Methanomicrobiaceae archaeon UBA436
CCTGCTTGTTCTCGCGCAGGACGTGGTGGGGGTATGTCCGCAGTTTCAGCCGGAAGTTCGCCCTCCCGACATCCTTGACCAGCCGCCGGTTGATGCTGATACGGGCGGCTTCGAGCGCCGTGTGTCGGATCTGGCAGGCCTCGTCGACGATGATGGAGAGTTCGACCGGATAGTTCTCGGATAGGTTGCCCATATCAAACTGCACTACCTTGCTGCCAGGCACGCCGCCCATGTATTCCCTGCGTGTATATGCTTTCTTTGCGAGATTCCGATACATCCTCGCTGGTTTTCGTACCATCGCTAAAAACTCCTGCCGATCTCTGGGTGCTCTATAAAATGGAGATATCTTCTTATAAACCTTACTGGGTCTTTTCTTGCTCCTCGATCATCCGGAGCACCTTCCGGCGAACCTCGGCAAACTCGCTGCTGGTGCGGTCACGCGGTCGCGGCCAGGGGATCTCGACTATCTCCCGGATCGACCCGGGGCGGGGTGTGAGGACTACGATCCGGTCGGAGAGGTAGACCGCCTCATCCACGCTGTGGGTGATAAAGATGATCGTCTTCTTTGTCTTCTCCCAGATGGAGAGGAGTTCTCCCTGCATCCGGTTCCGGGTCTGGGCATCCAGCGCCCCGAACGGTTCGTCCATCAGGAGAACGTCGGGGTCGTTTGCAAGCGCCCGCGCTATCGCCACACGCTGCCGCATCCCGCCGGAGAGTTCGTAGGGGTAGGCGTCCCGGAACTGCGAGAGCCCGACCATCTCAAGGTAGCGTTCCGCTGTCTTCCGCCGTTCCTCCTTTTCCACGCCCCTCATCTCAAGGCCGAAGGCGATGTT
>DAFR01000083.1:941-16470 GCA_002497965.1 Methanomicrobiaceae archaeon UBA436
CGGCGATGATCCGCAGAAGCGTCGTTTTCCCGCAGCCTGACGGCCCAACAAGGCAGACAAACTCCTTATCCTGGATCTCCAGGTTGATATTCTTTAGCGCCCATATGACGCCGCCGTCCTCCTTCGGGAAGGACTTGCTGAGGTTCTCTATGATGACTCCACTCATGAGGCCACCTCGCCTTCATGCCACCGCAGGAGCCGCTGGTCAACGTAGTGCCTGAAGATGTGGTCTATGATGAGCCCGGCAAACCCGAGGATCAGCATGTAAACAACGACCTCCGGCATCTGGTGAAGGTAATAGTTATGCCAGAGCTGGTAGCCGAGGCCGTTTCTGGAGACTCCAAACATCTCTGCCGCCACAAGACACATCCAGCCAACCCCCATCGATATCCGGATCCCGGAGGCTATGGAGGGGATCGTCGATGGGAGGGCGATGTGACGGATTAACTCAAACGATGTGTCGCAGCCGAGCACCTTGCCCGCCTCAACATACACCTTCGGGACCGACCGGAAAGCGGTGTAGGTCGCTGTCAGGATGGGGAAGAACGCCCCCACAAAGATGACAAAACCGGCTGCCCCGGCGGTCAGCCCGAACCATATGATGGCAAACGGGATCCAGGCAAGCGGCGGGATGGGTCGGAGGATCTCGATGATCGGGTCAAGCAGGTGGTCAGCCACCCGAAACCATCCCATCAAGATCCCGATGGGAACGCCAAGGAAGATCGCCGCAAGGAGTCCTATTCCAAAATGCTTAAAACTCACCCCGATGTCAACCAGGAGCGTCCCGGAGGCGAGGAGGTTTACGAACGCCGCAGCGACATCGGTGACACTTGGAAGGATGAATGATCGCCCCACGATGTACTCGGCGACAAACTGCCAGATCGCCGCAGCGACGATGAGCGCTGCGATGCCAAGGAGTTGTTTCTGTTTCTGCCGTTTCATGGCTCTGTTCCGCCTCGCAGGATGGTTGTGCCGGCGGGGCCGTAAATGGCGTCCCGCTCAGGCGTCTTTATCCCTCATCCTATCGGCGCGTCGATAGAAGATACTTTTGGAAGGAAAATCGGGAGTGGGCCGGGTTTATGCCACGGCCTCATCGTAGAACGTGAAGTCGAAGAGGTCATCCTCTGTGAGCGCTCTCTTGATGTAGCCGAGTTCATACTGGAGTTCCGTGTACTCGACAACCGAGGATGCGATCAGGTGCGGGTCGGCCGTCCATGTGCCGTCCCAGTCCTCAAAGGACGCCTTCACTATATCGACGTTCTGTCCGCTCCTTGCCGCGTAGATGGCTGCAGCCTCATCCTGGTGTTCGAGGTTGTATTCAGTCGCCCTGATGTGTGTCTTTACGACCTGCTCGACGATCTCGGGGTGATCCCGGATCAGGGAGCCGCTTGCAACCAGGACACAGCATGCATGGTCCTTTCGCATCTCGCCCGACTTCACCACGGTTCTCCCCGCGCCGTTCGCCGCTATGATCGCTGGTGAGGGGTGGGGCAGGAAGACACCGTCAACCTGGCCGGCGGAGATGGCGGTGGTGGCAGGACCCGGGTCCATGGGAACAATCTCGACACTCTCGGGGTCGATGCCGTTCTCTTCAAGCCAGGTTCGCAGAAGGGTGTCCTGGATCGTTCCTGGTGGGAAGGTGGCAATCTTCCTGCCGACAAGGTCGGCGGGGCCAGAGTAGGGGATCTCGTTCCTGAGCACGAGGTCAGAGCCCTGGGTCTGGACAGCGGCAACGATCTTTGCGTCAAGCCCGCTGCTGACGGCGGCAACAAACGGGGCGGCGCCAACGTATGCGATATCCAGGTCGCCGGAAAGCATCGCCTGCATCTCGGGTGCGCCTGTCCCGAACTCGTAGTCGGTCACCTCTGTGATGCCAAGCGGTGCCAGGTCTTCCTGCCACCATCCCTTCTCCATCGCGGTGACGTGGGCGATCTGGTGGGTGCTCGGCTGGTAGCCTATACGAAGGTGCGTTGCGTCGCCGGTGCCGGTGCACCCGGCGATAAGCGCGAAAGCCGCAACCATGGCCACGGCCAGGATAACTGCTGCATGAGATCTCATATCAACCTCCATCCGTATACTGGATGGGTACTCTTCACGCTGTCTGTATATAGTATTGTCGAAAACCGCACACTTTTTTCTATCATAGTAGAATTATATACCATAAAATCTTTCCTATAAGATAGGCATTCTGTAAAATCCGCAGTCCGGGGATAGAACTCTTCAGGCAGCGTGGGCATGTTACGGCGATTGTGAGGGGGAGGCGGCCGGGGCCGGGAACCGATGAGAGATCTTGCACTGAACTGATGGAGAATCATCCCGCGGGGCGGGCAGTGCGTGGTGGTTGAGCCGGATACCGTGCCAGGGGACAGGAACGGGATCTCGGCAGGGCGTTTCAGATTGACGGCAGAAAAAGGATCTCTCCCTGGCACCGTGTCTATGGAGAATCGCCACCGGGGGAGGGGGTTGAGGGTCTTCCGGACGGCCCCGGCAGAAGAAACGTGGTCTTAATCTTTTACCGTAACCAAACGCTACAGACAGGACTGTTGATAGGATGCGGACGGATCAGATTCGAGAGGGTCGTCTTGCAGGCGAACGGTCGCACGATATCGAGCGCTTCCTTGCATCGATGGACGCCGACCGCTGGATAGCAAGGGCAGACCTACTTGTGGATATGGCGCACCTGCTCGGGCTGCAGCGGCAGGGGATCATCGAGGACGCCCCGGCGCGTGCGCTGATGGCAGCGCTCCTGGATTTCTATGACCACGGTCTCCCGGAGGCGGCGTTCGACGAACGGTTCGAGGACGTCCATGCCGGCAAAGAGGCCTGCCTCATCGAGCGCGTGGGCGAGGATGTCGGCGGGCGTCTCCACATCGGCCGGTCTCGAAACGACGAGGTCGCCACCTGCATAAGGATTCGGCTCAAAGAGGAGATCCTGGGCCTTCTCTCCTCTCTCACCGACCTGCGGCGGACTCTGCTCGATATTGCCGCCGCTCACACCGAGAGCGTGATGCCGGGGTTCACCCACCTCCAGCACGCCCAGCCCACCACCCTCGCCCACCACCTCCTCGGCTACGAGCAGGGTTTCTCCAGGGACACCTCCAGGCTCCGGGAGGCGTATGCCCGGCTGGACGTCTCGCCGCTCGGTTCAGCGGCGTTTGCATCGACCGGCTACCCCCTTGACCGCGAATACACCGCCGGACTCCTGGGGTTTTCGCGCCCCGCGCCAAACAGCATGGACGCCGTCGCCTCACGGGACTTCGTGATCGAGGCTCTCGCCGACGCTGCCACCTGCATGACGACGGTAAGCCGTCTCTGCGAGGATCTCATCCTCTGGAGCACCTCGTTTTTCGGGTTCGTACGGCTTGACGATGCCTACTGCTCCTCCTCATCGATCATGCCCCAGAAGAAGAACCCCGACGTCGCCGAGATCATGCGGGCAAAGGCCGGAACGGTCGCGGGTTCGCTTGCAGCGGCGATCACGATCACAAAGGCCCTCCCAATGAGTTACAACCGCGACCTCCAGGAGGTGACGCCGCACCTCTGGCGCGGTATTGAGGCCGCGAGGGAGAGCGTCCCGCTCCTCTCCGGGATGATAGCCACCGCGGTCTTTGATACAGAGAGGATGGCAGCGGAGGCGGGGAGAGGGTTCTCCACCGCCACAGACCTTGCCGACGCCCTGGTCAGGGACTACGGCCTGCCGTTCAGGACCGCCCACCGGATCGTCGGCCGGGCGGTCAGGCACGGTTCGCTCGACCTCGATACGCTCGAGGCCGCCGCAAGGGAAGCGGCCGGGATATCGGTTCTGGAGATGGGACTCACACAGGAGAAGATCGATACCGTCCTCGATCCCCGCCACGCCGTTGCAGCCAGAAAGATCATCGGCGGCCCGGCGCCGGAGACCGCCGCGGCTCAGATAGAGGTGCAGCGTGGGACCCTGGCCGGGGAGACGGCGTGGGTGAATGAGAGAGAGACGGCGTTATCGCGTGCTTTTGAGGCCCTCGTCATCGAGGCGCGGAGGTTTGCAGAATGATCGATACTCTCAGGACGGGAGACGTGGTGCGGTATACGGTAAACGGCAAAACCGCGCTCACAGGGGTCTACATCACCGAAAGGGACGGTATGGCCGTTATAAAACTGGAGAGCGGCTACAACATAGGAGCGTCGCCCGAAAGGATCGAGTTTATCGAGCGCCCGGCCGCCAGGCCTCCGGCAGCCGCCGTGGCCGTCGCGCAGAACCCCGATCTCCCGGAACTTGCCATCCTCTCCACCGGCGGGACGATCGCAAGCAGGGTGGACTACCGGACTGGCGCGGTGATGAGCCAGTTCTCAGCAGCCGATATACTGCGCGCTATCCCCGAACTCGGCGGGATCGCACGCTACCGCGACCGCCAGATCGCAAGCATACTCTCCGAGGATATGCAGCCGGCGCTCTGGCAGAACCTTGCCCGCGCGATCTACGACGAGATCCGGGCCGGAGTTGAAGGGGTGATCGTCACCCACGGCACCGACACGATGGCCTACTCGGCCGCCGCGGTCAGGTTCATGCTCAGGACGCCGGTGCCGATCGTCTTTGTCGGCGCGCAGCGGTCGGCCGACCGCCCGAGCTCCGATAACGCCATGAACGCCCTCTGCAGCGCCGCCGCTGCCACAAGCGACCTTGGCGAGGTGGCGGTGGTGATGCACGCGACCACAAACGATGACCGCTGCGCCATCCACCGGGCAACCAGGGTCAGGAAGATGCATACCTCCCGGCGCGACGCCTTCCAGAGCATCGGGATAGAACCGCTCGGCTGCGTCGACTACCCCTCGCTCGCCGTCAGCCTCTCTGGCGAGGCTGTACGGAGGGGGGCGCAGGAGCCCGAACTCCAGGACAGTCTCGAGGAGCGATGCGCCCTCCTCCAGTTCTACCCCGGTATGCCGGCGTCCGTCCTCGAGGCCTTCGAGGGCTACGCAGGTCTGGTCATCTCCGGGACGGGACTCGGCCACGTCTCAAGCGGCCTCGTCCCGGCGCTCCGTGAGATGATAGAGGAGGGGACGACCGTCGTCATGACATCCCAGTGTCTCAACGGCCGGGTCTGCGACCGTGTCTACAACACCGGCAGAGACCTCCTCACGGCCGGTGTCATAGAGGGTGAGGACATGCTCCCCGAGGCTGCGCTTGTGAAACTGATGTGGGTGCTCGGGAACGAGTCCGACCCCGAACGCGTCCGGAGGCTGGTTCAGACCGACCTTGCCGGGGAGATGCAGCGGAGGTCGATCCCATGAGGGATTACGACGCCCTGGGCCTCAAGGCCGGGATCGAGATCCACCAGCAGCTCGACACCGCCGAGAAGCTCTTCTGCCACTGTCCGACGGTTCTCAGGGACGTCTCTGAACGGACAGGAGAGTTCCAGCGCTACCTCCGGGCAACCGGGAGCGAACTTGGCGAGATCGACCGTGCGGCGCGTGAGGAGATGCGGCTCGTCCGGAAGTTCTGCTACTACACATACGATACGGTCTGCCTGGTGGAGCACGACGAAGAGCCCCCCACCCCGATGAACCCCGAAGCGCTCGAGATCGCCCTCACGATCGCGAAGATGCTCGGCATGACCCCGGTCGAGCATGTTCATACCATGAGAAAGGTCGTCATCGACGGTTCGAACACCAGCGGGTTCCAGCGAACGGCGCTAATTGCGCTCTCCGGCGCGCTTCCCGGGGGTTGCAGGGTCGAGACGATATGCCTGGAGGAGGAGGCAGCGCAGCGGGTGGAGGGGGATACCTTCTCACTCGACCGTCTGGGGATCCCGCTCGTTGAGATCACCACCGCCCCCTGCATGCGCAACCCCGAGGAGGTTGCGAGAGTCGCGGCTTACATCGGGATGGTCCTTCGCTCTACAGGGCGGGTGAAGCGCGGTCTCGGAACGATAAGGCAGGACATCAACGTCTCGATCGCGAATGGCGCCCGGGTGGAGATCAAGGGCGTCCAGGACCTCGATCTCATCACCGAGGTGGTGCGGCGAGAGGTCGAGCGGCAGGTAAACCTCCTTGAGATCCGCGACGCCCTGCGGGAGCGGGGCGCCCGGGTTGATCAGAACGTCGTCGATGTGACAGACCTCTTCTCCGGCACGAACTCCTCCATCCTGAAGAAGGCAAGATCCATCCTTGCCCTCCGGCTCTGCGGGTTTGCGGGGCTTGTCGGCCGGGAGATCCAGCCAGACCGGCGGCTTGGAAGCGAGTTCTCCGACTACGCAAAGAAGTGCGGGGTGGGCGGGATCTTCCACACCGACGAACTCCCGGCCTACGGCGTAACCGCGGAGGAGGTGGCACGGCTGCGCGAACATCTCGGGGCCGCGGATGAGGACTGTATCGTCATAGTGGCCGCCGGGAAGGAGCGTGCCGGGTGCGCGATCGAGCAGGTGATGACCCGCGCCAGGATGGCCTTGGAAGGAGTGCCCGAGGAGACCCGGAAGATGCTTGAGGGCGGAAGCACCGCCTACATGCGCCCGCTCCCCGGCGCCGCCAGGATGTACCCCGAGACCGATGTCTTCCCGGTCACGATCGAACCGGGCTTCTGGGAGAGCATCCCGGTTCCAGAACTCCTCACCGATCGGGCTGCGCGGTTTGCAAGCGAGTTCGGGCTCTCCGAGGATCTGGCACGCCAGGTGGCGTTCTCCGAGCGCCTCCCGCTCTTTGAGACGGCCGTCGCCGCCGGTGTCCGGCCTGCCCTTGCGGCGCGGACGCTCCTTGCCACATGCAGGGAACTTGCACGCGACGGCGTCGAGGTGGACCGCGTCACCGGAGACGAGATGCTTGCGCTGCTATCGGCGGTGGAGGCCGGCCGGGCAGCAAAAGAGGCGATCCCTGAGATCCTCACAGAACTTGCACGGGCGCCGAAGGAGAGCGGGGTGACGCCGGAAGAACGGGTGGACGCAGCCATACAGAGGGTTGCGCCCGCGGTCTCAGAGGCCGATGTTGAGGCGGTCGTCCGCAGGGTTGTGGCCGAACGCGAGGGGTTCGCCCGCGAGAGGGGTATGGCCGCGCTCGGACCCCTTATGGGTGTGGTCATGAAAGAACTGCGTGGCAGCGTCGATGGGAAGGTGGTCAGCGAGGCCCTCCGACGGGAGCTGGAGCGGTTGATATCCTGATCATGCGGGTTACTTTTATCAGCGGATCAGGTCATAAATATAAAGGAGTTTTATCATGGGAAAGACAGGAAGCGTTCAGTGGGCGCAGGTCAAGGGTGTGAAGGGGCAGATCCGGCTCGTCCCTGCAAGTGAAGCCACCGTCAAGAAGCCCGGCCCGAACCAGCGGTTCAAGTCGGCAGCGGTTATCCAGAAGCGGGCGAGCAGGGAAGGGCAGGACCCCAGGCGAGGCGGCCGTGGCGGCCGTGGTGGTCGCGGCGGCCGCGGCAGCAGAGGTGTGAGCGGTCCTACGGCAGATCCGCGGGTCCGCCGGGCAATCCGCCGCTCGAAGGCCTCGATGCTTGGAACCAAACAGAAATCAAGATAACCCTGCCCTCTCCTTTCAATACTTTTTATAACTGCGAGTGCCAGTATTGGTATGGATCTTAAAACCGCCATCAGGACGTACCAGTTTGCCGAGCGGGCAAAATCCGAGTTGATCATCGGGTCGCACCTGACGACAGCCCTGGTAGAGTTCCCGATCCAGGAGAAGCCTGGCGGAAAAAGGATGCTTCTGATGCTGCTTGAGGCTGTCCGCACAGAACTCGAGTTCGCGCAGCGGGACACCGGGCATAAGGAGTTTAAGAAGGCTATCGATCACCTCAACGAAGCGATCAGTCTGGTTGAGAGTATGGACCTGGGCGCCGCTGCGGAGCGGGTCGGCAGGGCGATCAGCGCCGCAACGACCGCGGCCCAGGAAGCATGGGACACGCTCAAAGGGCATGGCCTCCTCTGAGTTTCTCCGTTTTCTGAGGACGCGCTCTTCGGTGCGGGATTACTACGGGCAGCCGCTCGAGGCGGAGGATATCGACTACATCCTGGCCTGCGCAAGCACCGCGCCGAGCGCGGGCAACCGTGAGGCCTGGGACGTTGTCGTCGTCACAGACGACGATATAAGGCTGGAACTTTCATCGGCGGCCCTCAATCAGGTTCATGTCCGGGAGGCCCCCGCGGTGTTTGTGGTCTGCGCAAACTATGTCCGCTCGATCTCGCGCTACGGGGAGCGGGGTATCCTCTACGCCGTCCAGGACGCAACGATCGCCTGCACCTACATGATGCTTGCCGCCCACGCGCGGGGCCTTCATTCCTGTTGGACGGGGGCGTTTGAGGAGGAGGGTGTGCGCGAGATCCTCGATCTCCCGCAGCACATCCGTCCAATCGCCCTCCTCACCGTTGGAAAGGGGAGACCGCCGCTTGAACCGATGGAGCGGATGCCGGTAGAGGAGCATCTGCACCGCGAGACCTGGTAGATAAATACTGCATTTTGGGAGAGAGTATGCCTGATTATTTGGTTACGCTTGAATCTGCCTGGATAATTAAGGATGTCAGGTCGATGGAGGATGCCGTGAGCATCGCGATCAGCGAGGCGGGGAAGCGGCTCAACCCCTCGGCCAAGTTCGTGGAGATCGAGGCCGGGGTGACCGAGTGCCCCTTCTGCGAGGGTGAGTTGAACACAGCGCTTGTGGTTGCCGGTACCGCGCTTGTCGGGCTTGTGCTGGATATGAAGGTCTTCCGTGCTGAGTCTGAAGAGCATGCGGCCAGGATAGCAAAATCGGTTGTCGGGAAGGCGCTCCACGATGTGCCGCTCCAGGTTGTGGAAGTGCAGGAGATATGATCGCCGTTGTCGGGCATACCGCAATCGATCACCTCTTCCGGGTGCCTAAACTCCCGGGGCGGCATAACTCAACCTACATAACCGAACACTCGGTCTACTTCGGCGGCGGGGCGGCAAACATAGCGGCAGGGATTGCGACGCTCGGGGAGCGGTGCCGGCTGGTCTCCCTCGTGGGTGACGACTTTCCGGGCAGCGATTACGACCTCTGGCTGCAGCGCCTCGGTGTCGAGCAGGATGTTGCCGTGGTAAAGGGCACCAGGACGGCGACCGCCTACGTCTTCACCGACGATGCCGGCGACCAGGAGACCTTCTTTGAATGGGGCGCGTCAGCCGCGTTCAGCGGCCTGGAGGCTCCCGCTCTCGATTTTGTCCACATGGCAACCGCTGACCCGGACTTTAACGTTCGGGTGGCGCAGAAGAGCAGGTTTGCCTCTTTCGACCCGGGGCAGGATCTACTCCGCTACACGCCGGAACAGCTTGGGTTCATCCTTGCAGACATAGATATCCTCTTCTCGAACAACCACGAGATGGACCGGATGTGCGGTATGCTGGGGCTGGAACGCGAAGATCTTATTGCGTCTGTCCCGATGACGGTCATAACCCGTGGGGCTGAGGGAAGCATCCTCTGCATGGACGGCGAGGAGTATCACGTCCCGGCCGTCCGTGTGGAGGCTGTTGACCCGACCGGTGCCGGTGACGGTTACCGTGCAGGTTTCCTCACGGCGTTCAGGAGGGGCTGCGCCCCGCTCGAATGCTGCCGGGTGGGCGCGGTGGTTGCGTCCTTTGTCGTTGAGCGGCCGGGCACCCAGACAAACCTTCCGGACCGGGACCGGATGCTTGCACGCTACCGGAAGGTCTTTGGCGAACCGGGAGAGATTTTTGTCTGAGATATGGGGAACGCTCTGCAGATTGCCGAGACAAGGCTGTCTGCTTTTAACTCTGCTCCGGGAGCGGCACCCGGTGGTGCATCCTGATGGAGTCCAGCCAGTACGTGCGGTTTGAGGGGCTCACCCGCTACCTCTTCTCAGCTCCTTCCTGGCCGCGGTCGCTTGCCATCACCGTGGTGCTCGGGCTCCTCATCGATGGGGCGGCCTACCGGGCTGGCAGCGGGTTCTTTCCTGTCGGCACCATGGGTTTCACGATTCCAGCGCTGGTTGCATTCCTGCTGACGCCGCCGCTGGTGCGGGTCTCCGGCAGGCAGATCACATGGAACCGGTCGGCTCTTCTGGCACTTGCCTGCACGGTTCTTGGGGTGATCGTGAGCCTCTCACCGACGCTGGTTGCCGGCCCCTCGCTCTTTCCCACACTGTATGCGATAGCGCTCGGGCTGACCTTTTGCATCCGGCTGCTCGTCCTTGTTGCCGTGGCTGATTACCGGCAGAGCCGGATGGCTCTTCCCGCATTAACCCAGGGTGCTGCTGGCATAGCGGTGGGGGCATGGCTATTTACACCGGGGTTCGTTCCCTACGCCCTGCTGCTCCAGGTGGTCTTTGGGCTGGTTGCCATCGTTCTGATCTGGTTGATCGAGCGGCCGTTGAAACGGGGGTTCCATGTCAGCGGGTTAAACTTCCTCAACACCTTCATTGCGCACCTCACCGACGGCTCAAAGAGGATGGAGGACTTCTTCCGCGAGATCGGCGAGGAGGTCTACGTCCCGCAGGTCTCGCTCTTCTTCTCCCGCGATGAGGGGGAGGATGCCCTCTTTACCGTCCCGAACGTCCACCCCGGGCCGATGGGCGATGTCGGCGGCGGAAACCTCCCCCGGAACCTGCACGACTCGTTTCCGGAGGAGACGCTGGTTGCCCACGGCTGCGCCACCCATGATTTTAACCTGGTCTCGGAGAGTGAGATAGAAAAGATCGTCCGCGCTGTGGAGGAGTCGCGGAAGGGGGTTGTATTCTCCGATACAGCGAGCCGCCCCATCAGGGTTGCCTCGGGCTCGGTCTCGATACTCTGCCAGAGGTTCGGGGACGCCCTCCTGATGGTGAGCACAAGGTCGCCGGAGCGAACGGAGGACCTTGACTGTGCGATAGGGATGATGATCATGGCCGAGGGCCGTTGCGGGTTCTCGGAGGTTGCGTTCGTCGACGCCCACAACTGCATGACAGGCGTGGGGTCGCCGGTACTCCCTGCAACCCGGATTGCAACGGAGTACCTGGATGCCGCACGCGAGGGGTTCAGGGCGGCGCGGGATCTGCCGCTGGAGCCTCTTTCAGTGGGGGTGTCACACATCCGGGTTCCGTTTACACGGGAGCAGGGGTTCGGTTCGCTCGGGGTGCAGGCGCTGGTGACGGAGGTCGCGGGGGCGCGGGCGGCCTACGTCCTGATCGATGGGAACAATGTGGCAGAGGGCGTCCGGGAGCGCCTGCGCGGGGTTGCCCTTGGGCATGTGGATGAGGCGGAGATCATGACCACGGATACGCACACGGTGAACACGGTCAGCGGGAAGAACCCGGTCGGATACGCGGTGCCGGCGGATGAGATCGTCCCCTACATCGAGCAGGCGGTGCGGGAGGCGGTCTCTGATCTCGCGCCCGCCCGCGTGGGGGCGGCAACGGCCTGGTGTGAGGGGATAACGGTCTTTGGGTCGCAGCGGGTCTCGCAGCTTGCAAGCACGGTGAACACGATGCTCTCGTACATCGCACCGCTGAGTTTCATGATACTTGTCCTGGCGTTCCTGCTCTCGGTCCTGGCCTACATCGTGCTGCATTAAGTTGTTACTCAGGGGTTTTTCCACCTCTCTCTTGCGCGTTGTCAGCCGGAACGTCTTTTTCAGGGGGGTGATGGTCCCAAAAGACCGTATCAGGGGAACGGGAAACGGGAGGTGCCCGCCGGATAGGTCTCCCTCGAACCGTATCGATGGAGAATCACCGCCAGGGGGGCGGGGCATCGCCCTCCCCTGTCCCGGCGCTTCAACCAGGCACTCTCTCCTCCTCCAGCCAGCCGCCGGCCATAGGGGAGGTTTTTCTCTCTGCACGTCCAGGAATTGTCATGAACTATCGGTTCGCCGGCCGGATGAAACGCGTCCCGGAGTCGTTCCTCGGGGAGCTCTTCCGGGTCTCGGCTGTTCCCGGCGTGATATCGTTTGCCGGAGGTCTCCCGGCTTCGGATTGCATCGATGTTGAGGGGATCGCGGAGGCTGCCCGTCAGGTCTTTGCCGAAGAGGGGCGGACGGCGCTTCAGTACAGCACGACGGACGGTTACCTCCCCCTCAGGGAGTTCATCGCCGACCGCTACCGGAGAAGGCTCGGCCTCCCGGCAGCCGCGGACGAGATCCAGATCGTGAACGGTTCGCAGCAGTCTCTTGACCTGGCCGCAAAGATCTTCATCGACCCGGGGGATGCCGTCGGGATGGAGCGCCCAGGCTACCTCGGCGCGATCGAGGCCTTCTCGTTCTACGAGCCGGTCTTTCACGCGGTTCCCCTGGAGGAGGACGGGCCGGATCTCGCTGTGTTCGAGTCGGTCATCCGCGACCACGCCCCGAGGCTCTTCTACGGCATCCCCAACTCGCAGAACCCTTCCGGGACGACGTACTCTGACCGGAAACGGCGGGCGGTCGCGGAGATCCTTGAGGGGAGTGAGACTGTCTTCTACGAGGACGATGCCTTCGGGGAACTCTTCTTCGACGGCAGGCCGCGGATGCCGGTGAAACGCTACATCCCGGAGCAGACGCTTATCTCGGGCTCGTTCTCAAAGATCATCGCCCCGGGGATGCGGATAGGCTGGATATACGCCCCGGCACCCATCCTTCGCGAGTTCAACCTGGCAAAACAGGCTGCCGATCTCCACTCAAACTTCCTCTGCCAGGTGATGCTCAACCGCTACCTGAGAACCCACGACCTGGACGGCCACGTTCGAAGGGTTGCAGCGGTCTACGGCGAGCACTGCCGGCTGATGTGCGACCTCCTCGACGACCTGATGCCGGCGGGGATGACGCACACCAGACCGGAGGGCGGGATGTTCCTGACCGCCGCCCTGCCCCGGGGCGTCTCCTCCATGGAGGTCTTCCACGATGGGGTGCGGGAGGGTGTTGCGGTTCTGCCGGGGGTGCCGTTCTACGTCGACGGCGGCGGCAAAGAGACGATACGGCTGAACTTCTCGGCGGTGGGAGCGGAAGAGATCGTTGAGGGGATGCACCGGCTGGCACGGGTGATGCACCGGCTGGTGTGAGGGTGGCGACCGGCGGCGGGCTTAATACATCTCCTCTTCAAATACCATATGGACGATTTTGGGACAGCGAGGGTAGGCAAGCCTGGCCAAAACCGGCGGACTTAAGATCCGTTCTCGCAGGAGTTCGTGGGTTCGAATCCCACCCCTCGCATCTTATCTTAACTGACGGTGGGGTAAGGGTATAGGCGCCAGGTGAGAATGAAGCCCCCTCCCAGGAAGGAGTAGATCTTTAACGATACCTCACTTGCGCAGGGAAACGCTGGCTTTTTGGGAGTGAACTCCGCCCTGATTCATCGAGATTCCAGAATTTAGGTGGACGTGACGGTGTCGTAGATCTTGAGGATATCTCCTGCTATCCTCTCCCATGAGAACCTCTCTGCAAATTGCAGGATCTCCTGCCGGTTCCAATCTTTCTCCAGCCCAACACCGATCTTATCCGCGAGATCTTCCGGGCTTCCCGGCTGGCAGAGTAGACCGTATTTCTCTGAGGATATGATCTCCCTGCTTCCATGGGTGTTTGTTGCGATGACAGGTTTTCCGCAGGCCATGGCTTCAATCTGGACAATCCCGAAACTTTCGTTCAAACTTGGGAGGATAAACAGGTCGCAGGCGTTCATCCAGAGCGGGATCTCGTTACGGGGCCTGTTTCCCACAATCAGCACGTGTTCCGCCAGGCCTTCCCTGGCGATCTGTTTCTCCAGCGCTCCTCTTTGTGGTCCGCCGCCAACGATGACACAGAGCAGGTCAGGATGCTCTGAAACAACATTCCGCATCGCCGAGATGAGATAACGGTGGCCTTTGATGACCTCCAGGTTCCCGACCGAGAGAAGGATGCGTCGGTCTGCCGGCAATCCGAGGGTTGCTTTGCAGGCCATACTATCCATCGGTCGGAATATTCTTGAAAACCCGTTTGAGACCCGGAAGATCTTCTTGTTATAGTTCTTCAACACTGGTATATCGAGGGAGTTTGGTCTAAGTATCGCGTCAGAGTTCACCCAGGCTTTCTTTATAAGCGGGTGGGCCATAGCGTTCTCTTCAGAGAGCCAGGCCGGGTCTTCATGGACTGTTGTTATGAGGGGGATCCCCAACTCTTCCTTAAGTATCACGCCTATGTAGGCTGACGGCCACGTGAAGTTGGCATGGATCAGGTCAAACCTTTTTCCAAGGTTCTTAACCAGTCGTTTTACTATATAGGGTCTTGTGTCAAAAGACAACTTCAATCGATTCGTGATCCCGGGGATATGTAGGCTCCGTGGAATAAAGAGGCAGCGAGGATAGAACACTGAGACGTTATCGTACTGATAATCAGTGCAGTATCGGTCGTTTGGCATGACCCTGCCGGAAAAGAGGACGGGTGCCACAACGACGATCTCACGAAAAGACTCTTTCACCGTATCGACAAAGTCCTTTATGAAGATGCCGCCGATATACGTGTCTGTCGAATCGGGGTAATCCGGCGTGATAATCAGGAGATTGTGCATCATCTAAATCAGGCAATGGGACTCTGCTCGCAAGTTCTGTTGAAGAGTTGCCTCTCCATACAATTTACAGGTTTTGCAGACGATTGCTCCGAGGGCAGATCTCCACATGCATAGAGGGGCTGACGAAATCCCAAAATCTATCTCGGCAGTTGCTCTAAAATAGATTTTGACTCACGCAAGAGAGTGAGGTTCGCAGCATATCATTATCGAGGAGGCCAGCCAAACAGCATCGGACGACCTGCTGGTGCTCTGCCCATCGTCAACCATGAGGATGAGATATCAGTACCTGGTGTCGGGATATTCCCCCCCCACGAGTAGTGGTATATTTACAGAGTTTCCATCTAACCTCAGCCCCATCGTTCAGATCTTCCTGGTCAGGGCCATGCTTATCGTGCCAGAACAAGCAGCGAATATCCACCGAATGTCCTCACGGTCAGATCCCTGGATAGTAGAAAACCGATTCGTCGGGGGATATAGAGAAGATCGTCTTTCCATCCGTGCCCCCTGGAAACCATATATCCCGGGGTGTAACGTGCATCAAGAACGTCGTAGTCCAGTTCACTGAGGACCTGCAGAAAAATATCGCTGGTAAAGTAGTGAAGGTGACCACTGTTAAGTCGCTGTTTGCGTAAAAACCCTGGATATATGGCAGAAATGGCAAAAAATTCCAGTGGAACATGAAATATCTTATATGTTGCCTTGTCTTTAATTGCCCTCAGAAATCCTAAATAGTCCTCAACATGCTCTATCACGTCG
This sequence comes from Methanomicrobiaceae archaeon UBA436, assembly GCA_002497965.1. GTDB lineage: Archaea > Halobacteriota > Methanomicrobia > Methanomicrobiales > Methanoculleaceae > Methanoculleus > Methanoculleus receptaculi. Next base: position 16,124 of record DAFR01000083.1, read on the forward strand.
ATGGCAAGTAGAACATCCCAGTTGATGTCATGCTCCTGGAGAAGATCGCGCTGGAGAAAGTGCAGTCTTGGATTTGACTTTGGCTTGCAGAGTTCAATCGCCTGCGGCGAGATGTCGTAGCCCCAGAAAATGCATTCTTCCCCCATCGCTCTTTGTAGGTTAACCAATATCTCGCCAGCCCCGCAGCCAACCTCGCCGATGCTGCATGGGCGAATGTTGTGATCAAGGAGCATTTTCAGAATCTGTGCAGTTTTCCAGGGTGAATCTTCTACATCCCATGTGGGATTCTTACGAAGGTATTCGCCGTTCTGGTATATGTCGCCATAACCCATTTGTATCACCTGGTG
>DAFR01000157.1 GCA_002497965.1 Methanomicrobiaceae archaeon UBA436
ATCCTGGTCCACAACCATCCTTCAGGCAGCCTCGAGCCCTCCACGCAGGATCTCGGCATCACGCGGCAGCTTGCCGAGGCCGGGTCAATCCTGGGTATCCGGGTGCTCGACCACATCATCGTCACAAAGAACGGGTATGCGAGTTTGAAGGAACTAGGTCACCTGTAGCAACGGTGAGGGCAAACGTTATATTTTTCTAACACAACGTCATATGCATACATCGCGTGAACCGATGGCGTCTGGCAGCGGCTCTCCCCGAAAGAACCACAAAAAGGTTGGCCTCGCCGTTGAGATAGAGGGTCGAGATTCCTGTCGCCCGGCAAAGGTTTATCGCCTTGGTTCGGTCAGAAATAAAGGTGTGATAAAATGGAAACTGGTTTTCTTCAGGTGTTGCTCAATCCCGGGCGGTTCTTTGAGTCCCGCATGCAGGAAGAGCCGAGCCTTAAGGTGCCGGCGCTTATAGCGCTTGTCTGCGGGCTTATCGGTGCGGTCTCGACCTTAATGATGGCTGATATAACCGTTGCCATGCTGCCCGCCGAGATGAAAGGGCTCGGATGGCTCCTGGTGGCGTTCTCCGTCGCCGTTGCCCTCATAGGCGGATTCCTGGCCTGGATCATATATGGTTTTATCTTTCATATCATCTCCATGGCCTTCAAGGGTCAGGGTTCACTCAATCGGACGCTGGAGGTCACGGGTTATGGACTCCTCCCTCAGGTCTTTGGTGGCATAATCGGGTCGATCTTTTCATACCTCCTCCTCTCAGGCCTGACAGTCCCGGCCATGAGCAGTGCTGAAGAGATTGCAGCGTTCTCCGAGAACCTGGTGACCGTTCTTACAACCGACCCACTGGCGCAGGTTGCAGGTATCGTGAGTATCCTCTTCCTGATCTGGAGTGCAAACATCTGGATCTTCGGCATGAAATACGCGAGGAACCTGTCGAGAAGGGATGCAGCCCTCACCGTCGGGATACCCGTGGGCGTCTACATCCTCTATACGATACTAACCCTTGCTGGATGGCTGTAAGATGAAAGATCTCTACCTTTTCATACTGGCACTCTCTGCCGCACTGGCACTGGCTTCACCTGCCGCGGCCGTCACTGCGGATATCGCCGTCGTCTCCTCCTCCCTCGACCCGCCGGTCATGATGAGTGGGGATACCGGGACGCTCACGATCGTTGTCCAGAACAACGGCGCCGACCCGGTCGCGATCCAGAGTGCCAGGCTCTACGGCAAAGGAGTTGTGCCAACAACCGACCCCTACCTGGCGGTCGGGGAGATCGGTGGAGGGAACACCAGGTCGTTCACCTTCACCGTCCGGGCTGACGCCGGGGAAGGGACGTTTTATCCCACTTTCATCCTTGACTTCCGCGACGGTGGCAGTTTACGCTACCCTGTCCTGATCCAGGTCGATGACACCCCGCTCAGCATCTCCATGGTTAAAAAGCCGGATGCCTTTTCCGAAGGCCGGACGGCCGGGATCACTCTCATGGTCGGCAACCCCCGGCCGAACACCGTCTCCGGTGTCCAGGTGGTTCCGGAGGGGACGGGTTTTTCCGTCACCCCCACCAGTGGTTTTGTCGGCGGGCTGGAGCCTGACGCTTCAGGAACCGTCACCTTCAACCTGACGCCGGAGACGGAGACGGACGTCACGTTCCGGGTGGTCTGGCGCAACGGGATAAACACCCACACAACTGACCTGGTGCTGCCGGTCACGTTTGGCGAGGACAAGAAACGGGCCAACCCGGTCATCACCAACGTCGAGGTCACGCCTATCAGCGGCGGTTACCGGATCGTGGGCGATGTCATGAACGCCGGCCTCGAGTCGGCACGGTCGGTGATGATCGCCCCGGCCTCGCCTGCGATCCCGATCGACCCGTTCCGTGTCTACGTTGTCGGGACACTCGATCCCGACGATATATCATCGTTTGAGGTGACGCTTCGGGTCGATGCTGCTGTGGAGGATGTCCCGCTGGTCGTCGATTACCGGGACGACGATGGAAACCTCTACACCAGCACGAGAACGGTCGGGCTTGGCGGCGGCACGGTGGCACCGGTTAAGGAGGAGGAGAGCGGCGGGTTCCCTGTCCTCGGGGCTGTGGTCGTCCTCCTGATCGCGCTCGGCGTCGCGGGGGCAATCTACCACTCCTGGAAGCGGACGTAACGACGATGCCGGTCATAAGTTTCGAGAACGTCACCAAGGTTTATCCCCTCCCGGCGGGCGACGTGGTGGCGCTTGACGGTGTCGATGTCGCCATTGAGGAGGGTGAGTTCGTCCTCATCATGGGCCCCTCGGGATCGGGGAAGTCGACCCTCCTGAACATCATGGGTTCGCTCGACGTCCCGACCTCGGGCGAGGTCACAATCGCCGGGAGAAAGATCAGCAGGATGGACGACGACGACCTGACGCTGCTGCGGCGTGACCATATCGGGTTCGTCTTCCAGCAGTTCAACCTGATCCCGCTTCTTTCGGTCGTGGAAAACGTCGAGTACCCGCTCATCCTGAAAGGACGGCAGAACGGTGCCAGGAAACGGGCAGAAGAGGTTCTGACGGCGGTCGGGATCGCAGCGACCCACTTCAGCCACAAACCGGGTGAACTCTCTGGAGGGCAGCAGCAGCGCGCGGCGATCGCCCGTGCTCTCGTCAACGACCCTGACTTTCTCCTCTGCGACGAACCGACCGGGAACCTTGACTCGAAGACAGGAACCGCGATCATGGATCTACTCTCCCGGATGAACCGCGAGGAGGGTAAGACCGTCGTCATGGTCACCCATGACATCCGGATGACCGAGTATGCCGACCGGACGATCCACCTCGAGGACGGGAGGGTGGTGGCATGACCTTCTTTGATCTCGCCGTTCGGAACATCAGGCGTCACTGGCTCAGGTCGTCGCTTGCGGTGATCGGGATCGTTATCGGCGTCATCGCTATCGCCACCCTGGGGATCATGGGCAACAGCATCGGTCTGATGTTCAGCGAGATGGTCACCGATGTCGGCGACACCCTGATCGTCTCGCCGGCGGCAGGCGTTGGCGGCGGAAAACTCACCGATCGGCAGGTGAGCGATATAACCAGGGCGGTCGGGTCCAACGTGGTCATACCCTTCTCGACCACCGCCGATAAGGTCACTGTGGGTGAAAAAGAGAGTGTGGTGATGATCTACGCCATCCCCGCCGAGGATATCCCCCTCCTCCTCGAGAAAGAATCGGGGAATTACCCCCGTGATACAGGCGGTGGATGCATGATAGGAAGCCAGGTTGCCGCAAACAGCCGGGAGAACGGTCTGAAACTCGGCGCCAGGGCCAGGATCGGCGGCGATACCCTCCGTGTCGTTGGGGTGCTCAAGGAGCGGGGGCTCGGGTTTGATATCAACCCGGACTACTCCATCATCGTGCCCTACTCCTGGTACTCGAACCACTATGATGAGGAAGACTACGACCAGGTGATCGTGAAGGTCCGGGATATTAACGACCTGGACGCGGTCAAAGAGGCAATCGAGCAGAAGATGAACCGCCGTGAGGATGTCGTCAACGTCATGGATACGCGGGGGATCCTGGAGAGCATCTTTGCGGCTACAGACGCCATCACTGTCTTTTTAGCCGGGATCGGCGCGGTATCGCTCGTCGTAGCCGGTGTCTCGATCCTGAACGTGATGCTGATGTCGGTCACCGAGCGGACGAAGGAGATCGGCATCCTGCGAAGCATCGGCACCCGGCGGAAGGAGGTGATGCGGATGTTCATCTACGAGGCGCTCATCCTGGGGCTTGTGGGTGCCGTCATAGGCGGGGTGCTCAGTTTCTGCGCGGGGTATGTGACGACTGCGGTCTTTGTCGGAAACCCCGATTACCTCTTCCATCCAAAAAGCCTCGTCTACATCTTCTTCGGGATGGCGTTCGGGGTCTTCACAAGCGTGGCCTCCGGCCTCTATCCAGCCTGGAAGGCGGCGCACTTAAACCCGATCGAGGCGCTGCGCTACGAGTGAGTGCCCAGGCCTATACACCGCTCTTTTTCCCGACTGATGTCGTCACGGAAAACCTTGAGGGGATCGTCGATCGCCCGTGGCGCACCCCTTCGTGGCCATTGCGACCGGTGAGAGAAGGCAGAGCGCCGGGACCGGTGCCGTAGCCCACGCACCTCGCGAGGATGACTCTAGCGGGGTGGTCTGTCCCGTTCAGGCCGTGTTCGATCGCCGCGCTAACGATGCTGAGGGGAGGACCATCGTGTTGTGGGTGAAGAAGGCAGATCGTTGCCCGGTGGTGGAATGGGTATAGGCCATTCCTCTGTCTTCTGACTGGTTTTTCAGGATAATCAGATCATCACAGATCAACAGTGGATAATAATGTATATATGTGTGCAAAGAACACGTTGATCTATGCAGACAAAGATCCTCCTTGACGAGGGGGAGATGCCAAAGCGGTGGTACAACATCCAGGCGGATCTCCCGACACCAATGGATCCGCCCCTTCACCCGGTGACGGGAAAACCGGCGACGCCGGATGACCTCCGTCACATCTTTCCCATGGAGCTGATCCGGCAGGAGATGAGCACGGAGCGCTACATCGATATCCCTGGCGAGGTCCGGGATATCCTCACCCTCTGGAGGCCAAGCCCCCTCTACCGTGCAAGAAGGCTTGAGGCGGCCTTGAAGACGCCGGCGAAGATCTACTACAAGTGGGAGGGTGTGAGCCCGCCGGGCTCACACAAGCCCAATACCGCCATAGCTCAGGCCTATTACAACCGGGAGGAGGGGATCGAGCGGCTTGCAACCGAGACCGGGGCGGGGCAGTGGGGTTCTGCACTTGCGTTCGCAACGAGCCTCTTCGATATGGATTGCACCGTCTACATGGTCCGGGCTTCCTACGACCAGAAACCCTACCGCAAGAGCATGATGCAGGTCTACGGCGCCGAGTGCATCCCGAGCCCCTCTGATAGGACGCAGGCCGGCAGAGCGGTGCTTGCCCACGACCCGGAGACACCGGGCTCCCTCGGTATCGCCATATCCGAGGCGGTTGAGGACGCCGCGAACCACGACAACACCAACTACTCGCTTGGTTCCGTCCTCAATCATGTCTGTCTCCACCAGACGGTCATCGGCCAGGAGGCAGAAGAGCAGCTTGCGATTGCAGACGATTACCCGGATGTGGTGATCGGCTGTGTCGGCGGGGGAAGCAACTATGCGGGGCTCGCCTTCCCGTTTGCGGGCGCGAAGCTGACCGGAAAGCACCCGGATACCGAACTCATTGCGGTTGAGCCCGCCGCCTGCCCGACCCTGACAAAGGGGCTATACACCTACGACTTCGGGGATGTCGCAGGGCTGACACCGCTCCTGCGGATGTTCACCCTCGGGCACGACTTCATCCCGCCGGCGATCCACGCTGGAGGGCTCCGCTATCACGGGGCATCTCCCCTGGTATCGAGGCTCGTCCACGACGGGGTGGTCAGGCCGGTCGCCTACCATCAGAACGAGGTCTTTGAGGCAGCCTTGACCTTCGCCCGGACGGAGGGCATCATTGTCGCGCCCGAGGCCGCCCACGCGGTGAAGGCCGCGATCGACCAGGCGCTCCTCTGCCGTAAGACTGGTGAAGAGAAGGTTATACTCTTTAACAACTCCGGGCACGGTAATTTCGATTTCTCCTCTTACGAGGCCTACCTTGCGGGAAAGCTTCCCGACTACGAATACCCCCTGGAGTTGATCAAAGAGTCTCTCTCCAGGCTGCCGGTGAGGGGGTGATGCCGGTGGACTGGACTGCGCTCGAAGAGAGCTGACCCCAATCCAGGGATTCATGGAGGCCGCGACCGACCGGCCTCTCGTAGTCCCGGTATTTCTTGAGGTTCCACTCCCTCCCTCTTCTCCGGCAGATATCTATGCGTCCCTCCGGGACGGCCCCGGGTTCCTGCTGGAGTCGCTCGAGGGGAGCGAGAAGATCGCTCGCTACTCTTTTATCTGCACCGCTCCAACCGCGATGATCGCCGTCGCCCCGGACGGGGCGCTGACGGTCTCCGGCGATCCCTGTATCCGCGAGGTTGCCGCCGGAATCGAGGCCGAAGACCCGGTCGATGCCGTCCGTCAGTTCATGGAACGGTTCCGGGTCGTGCCGTCCACGTTACCGCGGTTCTCCGGCGGGCTTGCCGGCTACTTCTCCTACGACCTGGTATCGTCTATCTACCCCGTCCGCTGTGTGGAGGAGACCACAGACCCGGTCGCCCGGTTCATGCTGGCGCAGGACTGCCTCGCGCTCGACCACCGGCGGGGTCGACTTGAGGTGATCGAGAACCTCCTCCTCACCGATGAATCCGACCTGGAGGAGGAGTACCTCCGCGCCCTGACGGCTATAAAGAACCGGATCACAGGGCTCTGCCACCTTCCCCCATCCTCTCCCGTCGAGGCGTTCAGTGCCGGTGCCGTGACGTCGTCCTGCACCCGGGAAGAGTTCTCGAACGCTGTTTTAAGGATCAAGGAGCATATCGCGGCAGGCGACATATTCCAGGCCGTTCTCTCCAGGCGGCTTGCCTGCCAGTTCGAGGGCGAACCGTTCGGGGTCTACCGGCGACTCCGGGAGAAGAATCCCGCTCCCTACACCTACTTCCTGGACTTCGGCGACCTGGTGGTTGCCGGGAGCAGTCCCGAGATGCTGCTCCGGGTGGAGGACGGCCGTGTGACGACCGTCCCCATCGCCGGCACCCGGCCCCGGGGACGGACAGAAGCGGAGGATGACCAGCTCGCGGCCGAACTCCTGGCGGACGAGAAGGAACGTGCAGAGCATGTCATGCTCGTCGACCTGGCGAGAAACGATATCGGGGCGGTCTCGGCCTATGGGAGCGTCTCGGTGACCGATTTCATGGGTATCGAACGGTTCTCGCACGTTCAGCACATCGTCTCGACCGTCTCTGGGAGGCTCCGGGAGGGCTACGACCGGTTCGACGCGCTCCGGTCATGTTTCCCGGCGGGAACCGTCTCGGGCGCCCCGAAGGTCAGGGCGATGCAGATCATAGGTGAGGTGGAAGGGTTCCGGCGCGGGATCTACGCAGGTGCTCTCGGGTATATCGCGTTCTCCGGCACGATGGATCTCGCGATAACCATCCGGACGGTCATCGTGCAGGACGGTGTCGCTTCCGTCCAGGTTGGTGCCGGGATCGTGGCTGATTCCGATCCCGGTCGCGAGTTTGCCGAGACCGGCAGCAAGGCCAGGGCGATGCTTGC
>DAFR01000061.1:0-5725 GCA_002497965.1 Methanomicrobiaceae archaeon UBA436
GTCAAAGGTTTCCTGGAGCGCAACGCCGACTGGATCGAGAGGCGGCAAGATGAACTCGACCGACTGGCCGCAGAGGGGTGCGGGCGGGAAGATCTACTCCTCCTCCACGGACGGTTTCACCGCCTGCTCCGCGGCGCGCGGTTCGCGATCGACGTCCCGGGGGAGACGGTCACCTGCCCATCCATATGGAGCCTGAGGCAAAACCTGAGCCTGCTCCTGAGGGAGGAGATCGCAGAGAGGGTTGAGGCCCATCCCGACCCTCTCAGCCGTAAGGTTGGCCGGATCACGGTTAAGATGCAGAGAACCCGGTGGGGGAGCTGTTCGACGCTCAACAACCTGAACTTCAACCTCCGCGTAATAGCCCTCCCGGAGTCGTTGCGCGAGTATATCGTCATCCACGAGATCGCCCACCTGCGCGAGCAGAACCACTCGCAGGGGTTCTGGCGTCTGGTCGCAGACCGCTGTCCCGATTACCTGGAGGCGGAAGCCGAACTGCGGCGCTACTGGGTCATACTCGAGCGGAACCGGGTATGGAGGAGGCTGCAGGATACCAGATAACCGGAGTGGTTTTTCCCCGCGTCTCGATCGAAGACTGCCAAACCGATACCTTCAGGCAGCGCCCAGGTCAGATGAACCTCTGCGAGGACTGATTCCAGGGGATGTGCGCCACCGCAGACCGTTCGCCCCTATCTGGATGCGCAGATGAACTGGTTTTTTGGCGGAGAGGGTGTTCTCCATCGGTTCCCACTGAACCCTCTTTGATGCCTCATCCGTGACACCCCGCCCGGTTTCACACCGCCAATCACCAGGCGCTGCCCATCTTCCCCGGGGGTGGTGAGGGTGGCTCAACAAAAGACCTTCAACACGAATGGCACGATTGCATCACCGAAAGTGTTTGCAAGAAGAGCCGGTCAACCATTTCTGCAGGGTCTCGACCCATTGGCCACGCTTCAGCCCTCCGTCTCCGGTCTCTGATAGTGGTTCCGGTAGGTCAGGAGAAGCGTGGCACAGATCAGAAGGAAGACGGCAATCGAGAGAAGGAACCCGGCTCCCGGCGGGATCTGGTTTACAACCCAATCGATGCCAAGAGCGATTGCATAACTCCCGATAACAGCGCCTATGACGATACAGGAGAGAACCTCGGTCTTTGTCATGCCGAGCATCCGCCCGACGATGGATCCGACGATACTCCCCGAACCGTCGAAGGGCAGCGCCACAAACGCTATGAGCCCGACAAAGTAGAGCCTCTCCAACCAGGGTCGTCTGTCAAGAAACGACCTTCCCGCCTCCACAAAACGGCTGATCCAGGGGCCGACGCGAGGTATGCGCATGAGCAGCGGGAAGTTCCAGGCCATGAAAAGCCCGCCGGCAAAGTCCAGAAACACTATGGTGAACGCCGCCAGCCACCAGGGGATCCCCCCGAGGATACAGAGAGGTATGACAGATTCGCGACCAAGCGGCGGGACAACATAGGCAACCATCATCGCGAAGAGAAAGAGCCACACTCCAACCGGGAGCAAGAACCAGACGACAGAGAGAAAGAGACCGCAGAGCAGGAACGGAATCAGGACTTTCAAGACGTTCGTCCGGTCATCGGCATCATCATCGCCCCATATCTCAATCTGCCGCATGAACCGCCGCCACCTGCGGTGCTCTCTCGAGGACGGGGTCACCCCTCCCCATCAGGATCCCCCGGGGCCACTCCCATGCCGGATGTTCAGGATACGCTCGATGATCTTTGATGAACTGGCCAGAGAGCCGAAATAACCGGCTATCCTGACGACCTCAGCATCGAGTCCACGCTCCCCCAGGTTCTGGCGGAGACGCTCCTCATCGAAGTGCTGGTTAAACCCGAGCGTGATGATATCCGGCCGGATCTCCGCTATCGGCCGGAACATATCATGGAGATCGCCAAGAATCGCATGATCCACAGGCTTCAGTGCAGCAACCATATGGAGTCTCTGGTCCTCGGGGATGACCGGTTTTGGCTTGTGCTTCACGTTCGCGTCCCGCGCCACGATCACATAGAGTTCGTCGCCGAGTTTCCGGGACTCCTCCAGGTAATAGAGGTGCCCTGGATGAAGGATATCAAACGTCCCGGTCGCGACCACACGCCTCATCCAATCACCTCCAGGTCTGTCACGCTCCCGTCCGCGCGGTAACAGCGCCAGTCGGCCTGCGTGTAGGGGGGGCCGATGATGATGTGGTAGCGGCCAACCGATGGGAAGAACCTGAGATCCGCCGGTGACGGTGAGAGGAGACCGTTCGGGTGGCTGTGGGCGCTGCCGGCCTGGTGGGTATCCAGCGGGAGCATATCGATGAAGAACGAGGCGCTCTTCTCCCCGACTATGGTGCCGGGCACAAGGTCGAGATCGCTGATGACACCGTTACGCTCCCGCAGCACCGCAACGAACTCATTTGGATGATGTTGCCGCCCGAGTTCAAAGAGCATCTCAAGCAGACCCCTGCTGATCCCGCGTATGGCCATTCTTACAGACAGTTACGAATGGCAGGAAGATAAGCCCTCGCGTTGGGCATGGATACCGCGAACCATTTCAGAATGGCCCGTCCTGTTCAAAACTCCGGCCAAGCCTGATGGCAAGTTCCGCCTTAAAAAGTTCTTTACCGAGGTACGCGGCGTGGTCGAGTCGGGAGAGGCTCCCGTTTGAGAGGAGGGTGTAGAAGACGTCCTCCCAGCACTTCCCCCGCACGGCGCAGCCGCGGTGAACCGCGACGATGAAGTCGCCCTCGACCCCGATCCGGATACACCCCAGCGGATCATAGACTATCTCATCCGGCGCAGGAGACGCCTCCATGACACTCTCGTAGTCCAGCGGCGGTTCGCGGCGGCGGCGCTTCTCTTTAAGGATGAGGAGATCAAGCCCCAGGTCTTTCGGATAAGGCCGGCCGGTCAAGAGAGCCATCATCTCGGTCGCCCGGCGCATCTCCGCCACAGAACCCTGCGTCTTGTCGCTATGCTCGCTCGTAAAGATGACCGCGGCCCCCACCTCGTGCGCCATCCCGGCAAGCAGAGCGTTTGCACCAGGGGAATCGGCATCCAGCAGTTCCACGACGTTTCCCGCCCCGAAGAAGAGCGGACGGGGGGCATCGGAGAATCTGGCGAGCGATCCCGTCAGTCCCGAACCTACAGGCAGGAGCAGGGGGTCGGCGATCAGGTGACGGACGCCGACCTCCCTCGCGGCAGCAACGTTCTCCGCGAGAGTTCGCTCACGCGGCACCACAACCGCGGCCGCTCCGGCATCCGCAATCGCCCTACCTATGAGGGGTATGTTTCCCTCATGCAGGGAGAGAACCAGGTCAGCACGGTTGAGCGCCGCCTCTATGAGATCCGGATCCTGTGTGTCCACCGCCAGCGGGGCTTCAACCCCGGAGAGGGCCGAGAAACACCGTCTGACGTCCTCTGCCGCTGCATCGAAACCAAACCCCAGGTCGACGATATCCGCCCCGGCCTCAAAGAATCGCCGGACGTCTGCTAAAAGGTCGTCACGCATGTGCGCATCCATGATCTCTGCAAGCACCTTCATCCTCGAACTGCCGCCGATCTTCAGACCGCGGATGACGAAATCCGGCTCCGCCTCCGCCTCACGGTGCGCCACCTGCCGGTAGGCCTCTTCACGCCGTCTCTCTGCCAGGAACTCGTCGGCGGGCAGAGTCCGGGAGAGCGTGATCGTATCAAGCATCGGGAGGATCAGCGCCAGATCGGCCGCATGTCGAGGCCCGCGGTATACAGGGACACCGGTCTCGTCTTCAACATCGGCAAATGATGCGGTGCACATCCCGGAGACTATCACCATATCGTAGTCGCCGGAGGCAAGCAGCCTCCGGAGGTCTCGGGGAGAGAGGAACGCCGCAATCTCACCGGTGATCACCACATCCATCTCGCGGCGGCCGGCAAACTGTTCAGCCGCCGCTTTCACAATACCGGCTGTTGCCGCTCCGGTAGGGAGGAGAATGCGCATACACTTCACTTATTATTGGGGGTGACAAATAACCTGATCTCATGCTGCGGTGCGATCTGCATGTCCACACCAGGTACTCCAGGGACGGAGAGAGTAGTGTGGAGGATATCCTCCGGCGGGCGGAGGCGGTCGGCCTCGACGCCGTCGCGATCACCGATCACGATACGGTGGAAGGTGCCCTCTACGCCCTGGAGTGCGACACCTCCGTGACCGTGATCCCGGGCACCGAGGTATCGACAAGACAGGGCCACCTGCTTGCTCTCGGGGTCACGGAGCCCCTGCCGGCAGGGCTTGACTTCTTCGAGACCGTCGCCCTGGCCCATGCCCGGGATGCTCTGCTGATCCTGCCGCACCCCTACCACCGCTGGCGCCACGGCGTCGGAAGGAGACTCGCGGCCGGTATCGGAGCGGTGGATGCGGTGGAAGTCTTCAACAGCCGTTACATCACCGGGTCGGCGAACCGGAAGGCCGCAGTCATTGCACGGAAGTTCGGGAAACCCGGCGTTGCCGGGAGCGACGCCCACAACGCCCGCTACGTCGGGTTCGGGGTCACCTATGTCACGGCCGAGCCGGATGCGGCCTCCATCCTCTCCGCGATCCGGGAAGGGCGGACGATGGCGGGGGGGAGGATGACCCCGCTCCACACCTACACCCGCCAGTCCATCAAGGGCGCTCTCCGCAGAATACGGCGGACGGTATACCGATGAATCTGGCGTTCCGCTATTCATACTTTGGAGACCGTTTCTTCGGCTCGCAGATGCAGCCGCTCCTCCGCACCGTAGAGGGCGAACTCGTCGCGGCCTGCAGGCGCCTCTGCCTTTTCGACGACTGGCGGGAGGCAAACTTCGTCACCGCCGGCCGCACCGATCGCGGGGTGCATGCCCGGGGCCAGGTCTGCTCGTTTCTGACCGATAAGCAGGATCAGGCGGTCGAAGCACTGAACCAGGTGCTTCCGGCCGACATATGGTGTACGGCGTGGGCCAGTGTTCCGGACGGGTTCCACCCCCGGTACAGCGCCGTATCGAGGACCTACCGCTACTACTTCCTGGCCCCGGGGAACACTGTCGCCATGCATGAAGCAGCACAGGAGTTTCTCGGGCGGCACGACTTCTCTACGTTCGCCCGCGTCGGCGACCGGAACCCTGAACGGAAGATCCTTGCGGCACGGGTCTTTGAGGACGGGCCGTTTGCCATCTTCGAGGTGACGGGAGAGAGTTTCCTCTGGAATATGGTCCGGTGCATGGCGACAGCACTTGAACGGGTGGGAAGGGGCGAGGCCGATGCCGGGAAGATCGCACGGCTCCTTGCCGGACCGCCGGAGCAGAGGGTCCCTGCGGCTCCTCCCGAGGGGCTGGTCCTCTGGGATATCGGCTATGAGATCTCCTTTACGCCGCTCCCGATCGGCGAGAAGAGTCGCCGGTACCTTGCCGACCGCCATCGCCACCACGCTCTCATGGCGGAGATCTCTGCACGCCTTGCACCGGAGGGCCGGTGCCCCGACACATCCCCAATATAATACCTCGCAATACGGCAAAAGGGTGCAGAGAGGATCGGGAAACAGACCCCTCTCATTACCGCTGCTTTAAAAGGATCAGACCGCAGGCAACGGATCTTCCAAATGCGGTGCGGCAGGGGAAATCGGACTCTCCACCCCTCATCCGGGGCTGCTGCACTTAATCTTTCCGGATAGCGATACCCGACAAACCAGAACCCTGCCGAAATCCCGGCATGGAGGTACTTCATCC
>DAFR01000061.1:5771-6199 GCA_002497965.1 Methanomicrobiaceae archaeon UBA436
TTTAGGCACACCTGAGTAAAACAGATTAGATTTATTTTCAATATAGTTAAACGTTTTAGTTTAATAATAACCTATTAATATATGACAGCACAGTCCCGTTTCAGTACGTCAAGAGGGGAAAGTGGATGTACGACAAGGATCCGGTTCGGGCGAGGCCATCAGCTCATCTAGAGGGGTGGTTCGCCGAAGAAACAACTGTGCCATTACCGCAGTATACAGATGCAGAGAGAGACCGATGGATAGAACGACATATACCCCGGAGTATCGGCGAGGAGAGCCCAATAAACATCCCTGCCCTCCACGTTGAGGTCCAGGAGCAGGCCAACCCTTTGCGGGCGCCGACGGCCCCCGGACACCGGCGGGTGGTGGGCGAGACCGCTGATGCTGCCGCCGTCCCGCCCCGCCGGTCGAGCAGGACGAGAACACTT
>DAFR01000079.1:0-6562 GCA_002497965.1 Methanomicrobiaceae archaeon UBA436
TGAGATCGCCGAGATCCGTCACCGGGACGTCAAAGAGTTCAATCCCGGCAGCAGGGTCGTAGGCCTCGAAGTTAAACGAGAACTCCCTGATAGCCCGCGGCCCAAACCGCGTCCCGGGGCGAAAAGACGTCGTCCCATCGTATGGAACACCAAATATCGCGTAGCGGGCGTCCTCATACGGTGTATCCGCATCCGCAAAATGGAGATGGACAGTGTCCTGCATAACCGTTATATCCAGAAGATCTCACTCGAGTTTCTTCTTGCCCAGAGACGATATGTAGGCGACTTCTTTGCCCGGTTCAAGACCGGCGGCCTCTTCCGCGGTCACTTTGAGTTCAAACATCTCGAAGTCCTTGACGTCCATGAGCTGGACGGTCGTGCCGGCGATCGAGATCACCTGCGCTATCTTCCGCTCGACTACCGGGACGTATATCTTTGCCGAGACCGGTTGAACGATCGAGCGCTTGACACCATCAAAGACCCCCATACAGTCTATACGGGACTTTGCCGCTCCGTGTTTCCCCGGCTTGGAGGTGGCGATGGAGACGATCCTGCAGGGTTCGTCATCCACGACAACGTAGCGCCCCTCCTTAAGCTTCCCAACTTCTGTCTGTTCCTTCATATTGTCTCACTGTGGTAAACGCGTGATTAATGTATCTGGATTGCATTACATAAATACACCGCAGAAGATGAGGCAGGACGGGAGAATTGAGGCGGTTCATCAGGGCGTGTGACGATCTGGCAGCGGCCGTCCGGGATGCCGTTGCCGGTATGGTCGGGACGCCAGAAGCAGGGGATTACGTCAGGATGGGTGCGGACGGCACACCCACAAAGAAGATCGACCAGGTTGCAGAGGATATCGTCGTCGACTACCTGGCCGATCACCCCCTCTGCCAGCGGCTGATCAGCGAAGAACTCGGCTGCGCAGCGATGGACGGGAACAGGGGCACCATCTTCCTCGACCCCGTTGACGGCACATACAACGCCGTGGTCGGGATCCCGTTCTATGCCATCTCCATTGCGTATGCCGCTGATGGGATGGTTACCGCGGGATACGTCCAGAACCTCGCCACCGGCGAGACGTTCCACGCCATCCGCGGAGAGGGCGCCTTCCGGAACGGCCGCCCGATCCATGTATCGAACGTATCGAGACTTGAGGAGAGCGCCATGAGCGTTTACGGCGGCAGGAAGTCCGATCCCGCCCCCATCCAGCGGATCGACCGGACGATCAGGCGCTGCCGTCTCCTTGGTGCATCGGCGCTTGAACTATGCTACGTCGGTTGCGGGCGCATCGAGGGTTTTGTCGACCTCCGCGGAACGCTCCGGGTCACGGACGCCGCGGCCGGGATGCTGATCTGCAAGGAGGCCGGCGGCATGGTCTCCGACCCCGGAGGCGGCGAGGTCGTCTTCCCCGACGACGTCTCCGCCGGTCGGCGCCTCGTAGCCACGAACGGCATCCTGCACAGCAGGCTCATCGAATATCTGAAGGGTAACCGCACATGAGGATAACACTGGTATCGCGTCTCGATGACGCGGAGGCGCTCCGCTACACCGCCTCGCTTGGCCGGGAACTCAAAGACCTCGGGCACGACGTGGCCCTGGAGGAGGGCACGGCACGCCATCTCAGGAGGAATGGGGGCACCCCGTTTGAGGAGATCGACGCTGACCTGGTCGTGGTCGTCGGCGGCGACGGTTCGGTGCTCCTAACCGTCCAGCGTATGAGAAAACAGGTCCCCATACTCGGGATCAACTGGGGGGAGGTGGGGTTCCTCACTGACCTGGAGCCTGGAGAGGCGATTGATTTCTTTGCCAGCCTGGACGCGTTTGAGGCCGAGCAGCGGATGCGTGTCCGCCTCTCCGCCGGCGGGAGAGTGCTCGGCGATGCCCTGAACGAGGGGCTCATCGTCACCGACCGCCCGGCAAAGATGCTCCGGTTCGGCGTCTACGTCGACGGAACGCTCTCAGAACGGTTCCGGGCTGATGGGCTACTGGTATCGACCCCGACCGGATCGACCGCATACGCCATGAGTGCGGGCGGGCCGATCGTCGACCCGCAGATCGAGGGGATCCTGCTCGTCCCGCTCGCGCCGTACATGCTCTCGTCCCGGCCACACATCATCAGCACCAGGAGGCGCCTTGAGATAACCCTGGAGACCGATAAACCGGCACACCTCGTCATCGACGGTCAGACCACGCTTGAACTCCCGAAAGAAGCAACTCTCACGGTCAAAAAGTCGGATCAACCCGCTTTATTCGTCAACACCGGCAAACAGTTCTTTGAGAAGGTGAACCGGAAACTGCGTAACCTCTGATCCGGCCGGTGCCTCAATGAGAGATTTTATCGGGGGCCATGGGGATTATCCTCAAAAACAGGAGTGAGCACGATTATGGAAGACCAGATGCGCACGAAGATCCCCTATGCGGAGATCGCAGAGATGCTGAAGAGGAGCCTCAACCTCCGGGGCTCCCCCGTCGCGGTGAAACTCGCCAGGAAACCGGAAGATATCCCCGATGGGGTGGGGCCAATCGAGGAGACCGTCCGCCACTGCCAGATGGTCAGCAGGGCACGGTTGAAGGGCGAGATCTTCTACGCGACCACCGAAAGGCATGCCTGCATGGGGGGCGCCTGGGCGCTCGGGCTCCGCGAAATCACAGAGAGTCTCAGCACAGGGGAGTTCTACTACAAACTCGGGAAGTTCGAGACCTGGGCCGCCTGCATGCGAACCATACAGCAGGTCGCCCACCTCCCGGAGCCCACGACCTACGCGACCGTCTACGCACCGCTTGAGAAGACACCGTTTGACCCCCATGTCGTCGTCATCATCGCAGAACCGCGGGCGATGCTGAAACTTGCGCAGGCGGAACTCTACCTCCTCGGCGGACGGATCGAGTCCTCCATGGCCGGGATCCAGTCCGTCTGCGCCGATGCGACAGCGCTGCCATACCTCTCCGGAAAGGTCAACTACTCCCTCGGCTGCGACGGTTCGCGCCGGTTCTCCGGGAT
Source organism: Methanomicrobiaceae archaeon UBA436 (assembly GCA_002497965.1). Lineage (GTDB taxonomy): Archaea > Halobacteriota > Methanomicrobia > Methanomicrobiales > Methanoculleaceae > Methanoculleus > Methanoculleus receptaculi. The sequence goes on from DAFR01000079.1 coordinate 3,005, forward strand.
CGAGGACAACGAGGCTGTTATGGGGATCCCCGCCGAACTCCTGCCAGAGTTCGCCCGGGCACTCCCAATAGTCACCGGTGCGCCGGGCTCGGTGAAGTGACGGGGAGAAAGATTCTCCCGCCCCCTTTTGCAACGGAGAACCGAGGACGGAACGGTGACCTCTCCGGTGGCGGGCAGTGAGTAGCGATGGTCACACGGGGAAGCCGTGCCGGGGATGAAAACAGGATTTTCCAGGACGGTTTCACCGAGACGCCGGGGTTGTCCCCCGGCACTGTATAGGCATCTCTGAGTTAGCGTTTTTCATAGAAACACCCCCACCCCGCAGTTGCTCTACTATCCTCCCCTACCAGGAGCCTCTCACCAAAAGGGTAACTATCAAGACTGCCGGTGCCCTTGACACGATGCACAGACTCACCGTCACTTTACAAACCGAACAAAAGCAAAAGAGCCTCAGGCGAGATTCGAACTCGCGACCTTGTCCTTACCAAGGACACGCTCTACCGGCTGAGCCACTGAGGCGCAACGCACCACCTATGTTGGAGGTTTACCCTATAAAAGGTTACGGCAGGAGCGGTGCAGAAACAGCCGATGAGCGCGCTTCAACACCTCCCGGCATCGATTGCCTCCAGCGCCGCGATGCTCGCGAGCACCCCCTCCAGCGTCTCCACCTCGACTATGGGTATGACGCCGCTCCTGTGCACCGCCTCCATCACCGCCGCAAAATCGATCGTCCCCGTCCCGACCGGCGAATGCGTGTCCCGCATACCGTCGTTGTCGTGCAGGTGGAAATGCGCAGCCGGCCGATCCAGGAAACAGTCCAGGCAGCCGTTCAGGTTCGCATGGCCAACGTCGAGCGCAAGCCCGATCCCATCGATGAGCGGCAGATCATCACAGGAACGAAGGAAGAAGTAGTCAGGACCGCCCATGTTCTCCACAAAGAACGTGACCGAGAGGTCATCAGCACCTGCACTCAGTTCAGAGAGCGACTTCTGGAACTGCCTCGTTGACTCCTCCCGCTCCTCGTGCCATGCATAGTATCCCGGGTGAATCACCACGTCCGCCCCCACCTCAGCAGCGACAGCGAAGGCATGCACCAGGACATCGACGCTTGCCTGCCGGATCGGTTCAAGGAGGCTCGCAATGTTCACGCCACGGTATGGCGCGTGAATGAAGTAGCGAAACGAGTGGCTCTCGAGCGGTTCTGCGGTCTCCAGAGAATGCAGCCCCCCATCCATCACCTCCACACACCTGGTTATGGGAGCGAGTGTGTCAAGCGCCACATCGAGCGGCTGGTGCTGAAGGCAGTATGTCGAGATGCCAAACATACAGAGTGTTTCGGCAGGATCGATAAATAGGTTAGGTACAAACCCGCAGGAGGAGAGCACTCCCATGCAGAGAACTCCAGGTACGCATGATTTATGCTATCCTTGCCGCATACACCTACGTATGGCTGACGGCTTTGTCCCGGAGGTTGTCGTCTCAAACCACCTTGAGAAGGTAAAAGCCGAGATCTTCTCATACATAAACTCCAACGCCAGAGCCATAGACGATAACTTTGCCGCTTTCTTCGGGAACATCGTCACTATCCTCGACAATGCCGGCATCTCCATCCCTGACCAGGTTTACGACGAGTTCATAGACTCGATCGCCTACAGGGTCTTTGACACCAGCAACCGGGCCGGAGACCTGAAGTTCCTCAGCCGCGCCTGCGAGATCGCCTGCGGGATGAAACGGAAGAAGGAGCGCAAGGCCGGAGTCCACGTCGCAGCCGCGGTCAAACTGATGAAGATCGGGATGCCGCTTGCAGCAACCGCCTTTCTCCAGCCCTACCGCAAATTCGATGCCGCCGTCGGATGCTGGTGCGCCTACTGCTACTACACACTCTACAAAGAGGGGTCGTCCGAACCCGGCTACTCCGCGTCCGAACGCTGGAACTACCTCAAGACCGCACACCAGCAGATGGAGGAACTCGGGCAGGCGCAGCCCGGACTGAACCGCCTGGTCAAAGGAGAACTTGCAGATGACCGCTGGCTCATCGAACCGTTCTGGGTGATGATCTTCCTTGCGACCGAGTGGATCCCCGAGAACCGGTGGTTCCTTGAGATCGGGATCACACGCGCAAAGCAGGAGAAGAACGAACCGGCGCTGGTGAAACTGCTCCAGATCGGGTTTCTCCGGTTCCCAAACGACATGCTCTTCTACCGCGAGGCCTACCACCTCAAGTTCGAGCAGGGTGACCTCGCAGATGCCCTGGGTCTCATCCGCGACCTTCTCCAGAGGTTTCCGGAAGACCCCGAACCTGTCTACTACGGTCTCCGTACGGGTCTCTACCTCCCCCAGAAGGAGGTCTTTGAAGAGTTCCGGAGACGTGCCGATGCGATAAAGATGCCCGGGCACGTCCTCCACCTCATCGACTACCTGTATGCCTTCCTCAGGGGGAGGATGGATCAGGCGAACCTCTCTCTGGACGAGTTCCACAGGAAGTACCCCTCCCTTAACTACTACTCCGAGATCCTGCGGTTTGTCACCACCGAGATCCCTCCAACAGAGAAGAGCGTCAAGAGAGTCGTATTCCTCTCAGTCGACAACTTCTGCAAGAAGATGCTCAGGATCGGAGNNGAGCACCCTGATGGTTTCGCGCATCATAACCACCCTCGCTACCCTCCATGGCATACCGCTACCTCTTTGGCCCGGTTCCCTCCCGACGCCTGGGCATCTCGCTCGGGATCGACCTGGTGCCGCACAAGACCTGCTCCTTCAACTGTATCTACTGCGAGTGCGGGCAGACGACCGACCTCACCTGCGAGCGGCGCGAGTACGTCCCGACCGACCGGGTCATCGCAGAACTCGACGATTTCCTCGCGACGGCGCCGGATCTCGACTACGTCACCTTCGCCGGGTCGGGAGAGCCGACGCTTCACTCCGGGATTGGCGAGATCATCTCCTTCATCAAAGACCGCTACCCCCGCTACCGGGTCGCGGTGCTGACCAACAGCGCCCTCTTCACCGACCCGGGTGTCCGGGCCGCTCTCATGCGGGCCGACCTCGTGGTGCCGTCGCTCGATGCCGTCTCCGAAGAGGTCTTTGTGAAGATCAACCGCCCCTCTCCCGGCATCACCGCCGGGCAGGTGCTTGAGGGGCTGCTCGACTTCGCCCGGGAGTATACCGGCGAGGTCTGGCTCGAGATCTTCATCGTCCCGGGTGTCAACGACACCGATAAAGAACTCCGGCTCCTGAAAGACGCCGTCATAGCAATCGAACCCGATCGTGTGCAGGTAAACACCCTTGATAGGCCCGGCGCCGAGGACTGGGTCCGGCCGGCATCGCCCGAGGCCATCGAGCGGATCGCGGCAATGCTCGGCGGAAACGCGGGGGCGATCGGGGTAGCGTACGCGGGCCGGACGTTGCCGCCGAAGACAAAAGATATCGGGGAGACCATCCTCGCAACAATCCGGCGCCGGCCCTGCACGCCCCGCGATCTCGCCACGCTGCTTGGCATCCGTCCAACCGAGGTCGCAAAGCACCTCCGGGTCCTCGAAGCCGAGGGCCTGATCGAAG
>DAFR01000079.1:6601-7483 GCA_002497965.1 Methanomicrobiaceae archaeon UBA436
AACGGGATCTCGATCCCCTCTTCTGCAAACCGCTCGTAGACGCGCGTGATGTCGCTGCCGTATGCGGCCGAGATCGGGATCCTGATCTCCAACTTGACGTCCGGCAGGGCGTAGTTGACGATGACGCTGCTCGACACCTTTGAGTTCGGGATGGTGACCATGAGGATGGCGATGAACCAGATGACAGAGCGTGCCGAGACCTCGAGCACCCGGATGATCCGGTCGTCGAGGTCGGTCCCGGTCTGCGATGCCATCCACCTGCCGTAGAGGTTGACGAACGAAGCGACCACCCGCAGCGAAATATTCCTCCGAAACGAGCCGCGCGTACTCCCCGAGGATGATCGCGGGGTCGATGATGAACGTTACCGAGATCCAGACGGAACCCGCGATTATTGCAATGGCCAGGGATTTGTTGAGCGAGTAGAGAGCACGATATCGTCGAGTTTCGATTCCGTGAGGTGGCCCGTTTTTGCAGCCACCGGAAGACCTGGTGAACGGCGAACGCTGCGATGATTCCGCAGAGGGCGATCGCGCTTCCGTATCGGATGCTGTTTATTCCGGTACTAATATGTGCTGTCAGCGGAATATAAGTGTGATAATTCATGGCGGTAGGTAAGGAAATCCTCGATACGCTTCACGCTCTCGTGGACCGGGATATCACGCTCATGCACATCTGCGGCACCCACGAGGCGGCGATCGCACGCGCCGGGATCCGCAGCATCCTCCCCCCGGGGCTCAAGATCGTGATGGGGCCGGGCTGCCCGGTCTGCATCACGCCACAGGGGGAGATCGATGCCGCTCTTGAGGTGGTGAACCGCGGTTGCACCGTTGCCACGTACGGCGACCTGCTGCGTGTCCCGGGGTCGAGCGGATCGCTTGAGT
>DAFR01000039.1 GCA_002497965.1 Methanomicrobiaceae archaeon UBA436
ACGCTCTCTGACCGTGTCCACTCCTGTCCGCAGTGTGGGCTCGCGACCAGAACGCGAGCGTTCAACATTATGAGATTGGGGCTGCAATCTCAAGGGCAATACCCGGGATGCCTCTGATTTACTTCCCGCTTTGCCCCCTTCACCCCCCCCTGCGATATAAAAAGTGGTATATACTGGGTGTTCGCAAGTAGGGTTTGAGAGTGAGAGGATGAGGAGGCAACACTGATGAAGACCGTGTTTGTAAGACCTGAACTCTGTATCGGGTGCAGGCACTGCGAGATCGCGTGCGCGATCGAGCACTCGGAGAGCAGGAGATTATTCGATGCAATCCACGAAGAGAAGAGATCGCTGCCGCGCATCCACGTGGAAGTGGGAGTCAACTGCCTGACGTTTCCCAACCGGTGCAGGCACTGCGACCCTGCACCGTGCATGCAGGTCTGCCCGACGGGGTCACTCTGCCGCGACCCCGTCACAGGTTCCGTCGTTGTCCGGTATGACCGGTGCATCGGGTGTGCTGTCTGTGCGATGGCGTGCCCGTTTGGCATCATCCATTTCCAGAGAGTGCACAACCTCGACACCGACCGCGAAGTCAATGCAAAATGCGACAACTGCATCGAGCGGCAGAAAGGAGGCAGGATCCCGGCCTGTGCCGAGGCCTGCAAGACAGGCGCACTCGAGTTTGGGGACGCAAACGACCTCATCCGCACAAGCAGGAGGGATTTCACCCTCAGGCTGACCGGGTCGGAAGGAACCGACGTGGAAGTCCCGAAGATCCCGGCGAATGTAGGAGCGTTCCGTGCAATACTGGAAGAGATGGCGAACCTGGGATGAAGAAGGAGTAAGATACCAATGTATGATGCATTCAGAGCAAAGAAACTGGCAGAGCAGAGAGCGCTTGATGCTACCGACCAGGAGATCATCGCAAAAGCCCTGGAAGACGGCTTAGAGACCGCATGGGACCGGTTTATCGACCAGCAGCCGCAATGCGGGTTCGGGCAGCTTGGCCTCTGCTGCAACCGGTGTGCCATGGGGCCCTGCCGGATCGAACCGTTCGGCAAGAAACCAGACCGCGGCGTCTGCGGGGCCACCGCGGAGACCATCGTGGCGCGGAACCTGCTCGACGACCTCTCAACAGGGGCTGCAGCCCATTCAGACCATGGGCGCGAGGTCCTGGAAGTCCTCCTCGAGACCGCGGTAGGAAAGAGCCAGGGCTACCAGATCACCGACGAGACCAAATTAAAGGCGATTGCCGCAGAATACGGCATCAACACAGAGAACAGGAAGAAGGAGGAGATCGCAGAAGACGTTGCCCGTGCAATGCTTGAGGAATACGGAACGCTCAAGAACAGGATCCAGATGACAGAACGGGCTCCGGAGAAGACAAAAGATACATGGAAGAGACTGGGCATCGTCCCCCGGAGCGTCGATCGCGAGATCGTGGAGTCCATGCACCGGATCCACATGGGTGTCGGCGCAGACTACGTCAACATCCTCCTGCATGCGATGAGAACCTCGCTTGCCGACGGCTGGGGCGGTTCGATGATGGCAACGGAAGGATCCGATATCCTCTTTGGCACACCGGCGCCGCTTCGCAGCCGTGCTAACCTTGCCACGCTCAAACAGGATATGGTCAACATCGTCCTCCACGGCCACAACCCCATCCTCTCCGATATGATCGTGAAAGCCGCAGACGACCCGCAGTTGAAAGAGCGTGCCGCCGAGAAGGGTGCAAAGGGCATCAACATAGTGGGCATGTGCTGCACCGGAAATGAGCTCCTCATGCGGCACGGCATCCCGATCGCTGGGACGTTCCTCGACCAGGAACTCGCGATTGCAACCGGTGCGGTCGAAGTGATGGTCGTCGATTACCAGTGCATCTTCCCATCGATCGCGCAGACCGCCGCCTGCTACCACACCAAGGTCGTGAGCACGAGCCAGAAGGCCAAGATCCCCGGGACCACCTACCTGGAGTTCAGGCCGGAGACCGCCCTTGATACAGCGAAAGAGATCGTCGCCCTGGCAATCGACAATTTCCCGAACCGTAACCCTGACCGTGTCAGGATCCCGCAAAAACCCGTCGACCTGATGGCCGGGTTCTCGGAAGAGGCAATCAGAAAAGCGCTGGGCGGCACCTACAGGCCGCTGATCGATGCGATCGTTGGAGGCAGGATCAGGGGCGCCGTGGGCATCGTTGGCTGCAACAACCCGAAGATCAAGCAGGACTACGGCCACGTGACGCTTGCAAAAGAGTTGATCAAACGGGACATCCTCGTCCTCGAGACCGGGTGCGCCGCAATCGCCTGCGGAAAAGCGGGTCTGCTCGTCCCCGAGGCTGCCGACCTCGCAGGTGACGGCCTCATGTCTGTCTGCAAGGCGCTCGGCATCCCGCCCGTCCTGCACATGGGTTCCTGCGTCGACTGCTCGCGCATCCTCATGCTGGCTGCAAATATCGCAAAGGAACTCGGTGTCGGGATAGGCGACCTCCCCATCGGTGGTGCGGCACCCGAATGGTATTCCCAGAAAGCCATCTCCATCGGCACCTACTTCGTCTCCTCCGGCGTCTACGTCGTCCTCGGGATCCCGCCGAAGATCTTCGGGAGCCCGAACGTCACCAACCTCCTCGCCGCCCAACTCACGGATCTCGTGAACGCCTCGTTTGCCGTTGAGCCGGACCCCGTCAAGGCCGCAGACCTGCTCGAAGCCGAGATCGACCGGAAGAGAAAGGCGCTCGGCATATAAACGGAAAGCCACCATGGACGAAAGAACGCTCGATGCAATCATTGCGCGGCATGACGCCCCGGCCGGGAAACTCCTCGGGATCCTCGGGGATATCCAGAACCAGGAGGGCTACATCCCGAGGGAGGCGCTCGAGATGCTCTCGGATAAACTGGGCGTCCGCCTCTCCCACCTCTACAGCCTCGCCACGTTCTATTCCTACTTCAGCTTAAAGCCGGTCGGTGACCATGTCATCACGGTCTGCATGGGAACCGCGTGCCACGTGAAGGGTGCGCCCCGGATCCTGGAGGCCCTCGAAGGGATGCTCGGGGTAGAGTGCGAGACCACGGAGGATGGCAAGTTCTCCGTCACCACCGACGATAACAAATTCACGCTGGATATAGCCCGGTGTTTTGGCGCCTGCAGCATGGCGCCCGTCCTCCGGATTGACGGCAACCTTTACGGGTATGCAGCGGCGGAAGACCTCCCGGCGATCCTTGCCGAATACGGGTGGAAGGGATGAAGATCAGAACTGCCGCCGATCTCGAGGCAAAAAAACAGGCCGGATTACGGAAACTCCAGCCTGGAAAACCCCGTATCGCCGTAGGACTTGCCACCTGCGGGAAGGCGGTCGGCGGCGCGAAGGTATACGAACGCCTCCACGAGATCATAGGGACGGAGAGCCCCGAGATCGACCTCTCATTGGTTGGATGCATCGGCTACTGCTGTGAAGAACCGCTTGTCAACATCACGCTCCCGGGAAAACCGCTCGTGATCCTGCACAGGGTCACCGCGGATGATGCAGAAGAGATCGTCCGTGCGGTCGAAGAGGGCGGGTTGCCCGAAGGAAAGGCCCTCTGCCGCATCCCGTCATGGGACCACGTGACGGGGTGCACCCTCACTTACGGCGAGGGGTTTGAGCGGATCCCCGCCTACAAGGATGTCCCGTTCTTTTCGCACCAGAAGAAAGTGGTGCTCCGGAACGCCGGCCTGATCAACCCCGAGGATATCGACGAGTATATCGCGGTCGGGGGGTATGCCGCCGCACAAAAAGCTCTGACCGGCATGAACCCGGATGCCATCATAGAAGAGGTGGAGATGTCCGGGCTCCGCGGCAGGGGCGGCGCCGGGTTTCCCACCGGCCTGAAGTGGCGGATCACAAGGGATGCAAAGACCGATAAGAACTACATCATCTGCAATGCCGACGAGGGCGACCCCGGGGCCTACATGAACCGGAACGAGATGGAGAGCGACCCCCACATGCTCATCGAGGGCATGATCATAGGTGCGTATGCCATGGGGGCTGCCGAAGGCCTGATCTATATCCGCGCCGAGTACCCGCTCGCCATACGCCGCCTCGGGATCGCCATCGGCCAGGCCAGGGAATACGGCCTCCTCGGCGAGGAGGTCTTCGGCACGGGTTTCTCGTTTGATATAGGGATCGCGACGGGTGCCGGTGCGTTCGTCTGCGGTGAATCGACAGCACTTGTCGCCTCCATCGAGGGGAGGGCCGGCCGGCCTCACCCCCGCCCGCCGAGGCTGACCGATATCGGCGGCGGGCTCTTTGGGTATCCAACAGACCTCAACAACGTCGAGACCTGGTGCAACGTGCCTGTGATCATCAGCAACGGGAGCGACTGGTATGCACGGATCGGGGCGAAGGGCAACTCCGGCACCAAGGTCTTCTCACTCGTCGGGAAAGTTGACCGGGTCGGCCTCGTAGAGGTGCCGCTCGGGACGTCCCTCAACACAATAGTGTTTGAGATCGGCAACGGCGGTGCCGGGGGCAAAAAGGTTAAAGCCGTCCAGACGGGGGGGCCGTCGGGCGGCTGCATCCCGGTGAGGCTCTTTGACACCCCCGTGGATTACGAGAGCCTGAACCGGGTCGGCTCGATCATGGGTTCGGGGGGCTTGGTCGTCATGGACGAGGATACAGACATGGTGGACATCGCCCGCTACTTCATCAACTTCGCGACGATCGAGTCATGCGGGAAATGCGTCCCCTGCCGGGAGGGGCTCAAACACACGCTCCTCCTCCTCAATAAGATCCTGGCAAAGAAAGCGACAAAAAAAGACCTCGAGACCCTTGCCGACCTCTCCGAGACCATCGCGGCGACGTCGCTCTGCGGGCTCGGCCAGACAGCGCCAAACCCCGTGCTGACGACCCTGGCTTATTTCCGGGAAGAATACGATGCGCTGGTGGGACCATGATTCAACGGGATGAGAGCGCTGCGCATCTTGCGGTCACCATCAACGGGAAGAAATACAGGGCGGAGGAGGGGGAGACCATCCTCTCGGTTGCGATACGGGAGAATATCGAGATCCCGCACCTCTGCTACGAGGCTTCGCTTGACCCCTACGGCGCCTGCCGGCTCTGCATGGTCGAGGCCGTCAGGAAGGGGAGGAGCGAGATGACCACGGCCTGCACGCTGCGGGCAGCCGAAGGGCTGGAGATCGTGACCGATACCCCACAGATCGTAAAGCACCGCAAGATCCTCTTCGAGCTCTACCTTGCAGAGGCGCCCAGATCAGAGGTCATCAAAAAGATGGCAGCCCGCTACGGGGTGACAAAGACACGGTTTTTCAAGAGGGTCGATCCCGCCGATCCGCTCGGGAACAGGTGCGTCCTTTGCGGGCTCTGTGTCCGGGCATGCAACGAGATCATGGGGGCGGGTGCGATCAACTTCATCAACCGCGGCCCTTACACGGTGGTCAATACGCCGTATTTCGAGCCGAGCGCGGACTGTCTCGGCTGCGGTGCGTGCGTGAATGTCTGCCCCACCGCTGCGATCGAGATGGAAGATATAGGGGGCGAGCGGGTCATGAGATCCTGGAGCGGCACAAGCGTCCCGCTGGCGGAGTGTGAATCCTGCGGGAAGTATTACGCGCCGAAAGCGCTCGCGGAGTCCATCATCGCCCGGCTGGAGACTCCCTTAAGAGAGGAGACAGCAAAGATCTGCCCGGAGTGCCGGGGAAAACGGATCGCACGCGAAGAGATCCTTGCAAAGCGCGGGGGTGGAATAGAGCATGCCCGATGACGGGGCCAGGGAGAGAAAGATTCTTGATGCTGCCCATAAAATCCAGCAAAACACCCGGAAAGCGACCGAGAAAGGGTTTCGGATCATCATCAGCGGGAAAGGGGGTGTCGGGAAGACCACGATCACCGCCCTCCTGGCCCGCATTTTTGCAGAGAAGGGATTCACCACCCTTGCCGTTGATGAAGACCCCCAGATGAACCTCCCGTTCGCAGCAGGGATACCGTGGGACGAGAGGGGCCGGATCGTCCCGCTGACACAAAACCTGGATTACGTGGAGGAAAAAACCGGTGCACGCCCCGGCGAGGGCTGGGGTCTCATGCTGACGCTGAACCCCGACGTCTCCGACGTGGTGGAGCGGTTCGGGGTGAGAGCGCCCGGCGGGGTGAACATACTTGTTATGGGGACGGTCGTGCAGGCGGCAAGCGGCTGCCTCTGCCCCGAGAACACCCTCCTTGAGTCCGTCATCAGGTATATCAACCTCCGCGAGGGGGAGGTCATCCTCATGGACACCCCTGCCGGGGTGGAGCATTTCGGCCGGTCGATTGCAAAGGGTTTTCACCAGGCGGTGATTGTCACCGACCCGAGCTTCAACTCGGTGCAGGTGGCGGAGCACCTGGCGCGCCTGGCAAAAGAACTGAGCATCCCTTCGGTTCACCTCGTGATCAACCGGGTGCGTTCGAAAGATGATACAGTGAAAGTCCGGGAGATCCTGGGCGAGAGCATGAACCTCTTTTCGGAGCAGTTTTTCCTCCCCTACGAGGAGGACGTGATCCGGTGCGAACCCGGTGTTGAGCCGCTGCTGGAGAGAGCATCGCCGTTTATGGAAGGCATAAGGAGCCTCCAGGAGACCCTGGAGGAATACGGAAACGAAACGCGAGGGAGGGGGACTGCAACAAGTTTTGATGCTTGAACCTGCCGGCGCCAGAAATACACCCTGGTCGCCGTCGAGTCCCCACTGAACCGGGTCGATGGCTGCATGCCGCAAGGTGAACTACCCCGCGCCTCTCGGGCGGGGCTTCCTGCTTCATCCCTCTCCCCACCGGGAGCGAGTCCACCTGCCCAACGGCGCGTCCCGCGCCTGGTATCATGTTGGTTGGTTATCGCAACACAGAAACAGCATTGCTGGATGGATAAACAGAAAAACGTAT
>DAFR01000038.1:0-187 GCA_002497965.1 Methanomicrobiaceae archaeon UBA436
AGAACGCCGGAGATCAGGACACGGGCCGATCTCCTGGAGGCCAACGTCCCGGTGGCGAAGAGTTGCAGCGACCTTCTGCAGGGTTTTCCCGGGGTTGTCATCACCGTCACAAACCCGATGGATGCAAACAACTACGGCTTATGGAGGATGGCCGGGATCGACCGGGAGCGGTGCATCGGTTTTGGCG
>DAFR01000038.1:242-1318 GCA_002497965.1 Methanomicrobiaceae archaeon UBA436
GGGAGCACCAGGTGCCGGTCTTCTCAAAGACAGGTTTTGAGGTCCCGGTAAATGAGCGGGAGGCGATCCTTGGGTGGATGCGGGGGGCAAGCATGGAGGTGATCCGCGGCAAGGGCGGCACGGTCTTTGGACCTGCATACCACATCGCGATGCTGTTGGACGCGGTTATACACGACCGGCGCCGGGTGCTCCCCTGCTCCTGCGTGCTCGATGGTGAATACGGTCTCTCCGGCTGCTCGCTCGGTGTCCCGGCAAGGATCGGCCGCGATGGCATCATCGAGATCGAGGAGTGGAGGCTTGACCCCTGGGAGTCCTCAAAGATGGCGGAGGCGGGGGCGTTTGTGCAGCAACTCTGCAGGAGATTCGATGGCAAACCAGGTGCATGAACGTGATATGACTCTTCCGACAACTCTGGATGACTTCGGGCAGATCCGGATCGGCATCCACCAGACGGAGTACAGCACGGGGGCGGGGTTCGAGATCCCGGTCATACATATATTCGGGAGGGATCTCTCCGGAAAGGCCGTCAGGGTTGATGTCACCGGGTTCCGGCCATACTTTTATGCGCCGGCCGATCAGGTCGACGGCAAACCCCTCCCGGAGGGGGTTGAGGTGGAGCCGGGGACAACCTACCGCTCCATACAGGGTGAGGCCCTCCGGCGCCTCTACACCAGGCGCCCATCCGACGTCCGTGACGTTCGCGATAAGTTTGCGCCGCACTTTGAGGCCGACATACCGTTTACCACCCGCTTCATGATCGACTGCGGTCTCACCGCGGGAGTTGAGGTTCCTGCAAACGCCGCTCGATCGCCTGATGGTGCCTTCGTTGTTGCGTATCAGGACCTGAAACCAGCAGATATCAAGGCCCCTGCCCGGGTCTGCATAATGGATATAGAGTGTGTGGATGAACGCGGTTTTCCAGAGCCCGAGCGCGACCCGGTCATATCTGTGACCTGCTGGGACTCGTTTGAGGATGATTACGTAACCCTGTTATGGCAGCCGGGGATGGAGCCCGGCGACGCGCCCGAGTTCCGGATCAATGACCGGCACAGTGTTCTCCGCTACCCGGATGAGGT
>DAFR01000038.1:1441-7611 GCA_002497965.1 Methanomicrobiaceae archaeon UBA436
CGTCTGCCGGGGCGGACGGAACGCGACGCCATCCGGGGGCGGGCGGTCTTTGATCTCCTTGCCGCCTACCGAAAGATGCACCCCGCCCAGAAAGAGTCCTACAGGCTTGACGCGATCGCCGGGGAGGAACTCGATGTGACAAAGGTCCGCTACGGCGGGACCATAACCGACCTCTGGCGGTCGAAGCCGGCACACCTTGTGGAGTACAACTACCGCGACGTCGAACTCTGTGTCGGGATCGACAGAAAGAAAAGCATCATCGAGTTCTACCGGGAGATCGCACGCTACGTCGGCTGTCCGCTCGACAGGACACTGAACTCGTCAAACGTCATCGATATATACGTCCTGCGGAAGGCGTCAGGGAGGTTCGTCCTCCCCTCTAAAGGGCATGCCGTGGGGGATGAGTTTGAGGGGGCGGTGGTCTTTGAGCCGATCATCGGTCTTCGGGAGAACGTTGTGGTTCTCGATTTGAAGTCTCTCTACCCTATGGCGATGATGACCATCAACGCCTCGCCCGAGACGAAGAACCCGAACGGAGAACTGCGCGCCCCAAACGGTGTCCGGTTCTCCCGGGAACCGGACGGGCTGACGAGGAGCATCCTTGCTGAACTCTTGAAGGAGAGGGACGAGCGCAAACGTCTCCGTGACCGGTATCCCTTGGGGTCGCCGGAGTACGTCCTATACGACCTCCAGCAGAGCGTCCTGAAGGTGCTCATGAACTCCTACTACGGCGTCTCGGGCTATCCCCGGTTCAGGCTTTATGATCGCGAGATCGGGTCTGCCGTCACGTCGGTCGGCCGGGCGATCATCCGGCACACACGGGATCTCATAACCAGACTGGGCTACACCGTCCTCTACGGCGACACCGATTCATGTATGGTGGAGATGCCGCCGGGAACCCTGGAGGAGACCATCGCCCGTGCAAGGGGGATCGAGGCGCAGGTAAACGCGAGTTACGATGAGTTTGCAAAGACCGAACTGAACGCCGATAAGCATTACTTCTCGATCAAGTTCGAGAAGGTCTACCGCCGTTTCTTCCAGGCCGGTAGAAAGAAGCGGTATGCCGGGCACCTGGTCTGGAAGGAGGGCAAAGAGGTCGACGAGATCGATGTTGTCGGGTTTGAGATCCGGCGCAGCGATTCGCCGCAGATCACACGCGAGGTGCAGCACACCGTTCTTGAGATGATCCTTCGGGGGGATAGTTTTGAGGAGGTGCGGGAGTACCTCCGCGACGTCATCAGGAGGTATCGCCGCGGTGAGTATTCCCTGGATGAGACGGGTATTCCGGGCGGGATAGGAAAGAGCCTGGATAGTTACGAGACCGAAGATGCCCATATCCGGGGTGCGAGGTACTCAAATGAGTTTCTCGGGGCTGATTTTAAGCGCGGCAGCAAGCCCAAACGGGTCTACGTCAAGGCTGTGACGGAGAAGTATCCGCGGACGGACGTGATCTGTTTTGAGTACGGCGACCAGGTGCCGCCGGAGTTCGTCGTCGACTGGGAGACGATGCTTGAGAAGACGCTCAAAGGCCCCATATCACGGATCATCGAGCCGTTGGGGTGGAACTGGGAAGACATCGACCCTTCGCGGACGACGCTCTTTGATTTCGGGATGTGAGAAAAGGTGTTGAGAGGCCGGGGCGTTTACGCCGTGCCCCTCTTTGCAAGTTCCTGCTGGAGGACGGCGTTACGCTCGAGGTTCTTTGACCATATGATCCGGCCGCTGACGACCCGCCAGGCGTCCGTCTCCAGGACCTCGATCCCCGCGGGAACCTCGGGAACGGCCGCACCCGCCGGTACAACCAGGACTGCCCTGTCGACGGTGATATTCGCCGCGGCAAGCCCCCGGCAGATCTCCTGCAGTTTTTTGACTGCATCTGCACCGACTTTTGGCGCCATATCCACGCTCACCACAACCCGCTCCGTCCTGCCGGCAACCCGGCGGGATAGCAGGCAGTCGGGCTGCACGTTGCCGTAGAAGGGTTTCCACTCGTACTGCCAGCCATCCTGCGGAGAGAACCGGCGGGAGAGTGCCTTCTTGACATCAAGATACGTTGAGTTCTTTATGCCACCCATGTCAATATCCTCGGTTTAGTGTATGGTCACGGTCGGTTATAAGTGTGTAGTATCTTTCTCGACGTTTCTGGCTGAACGGTATTGCCGGCAGCCCCACACCGCCTGGCACGGAGTGATGTTAGCCCTGGATACGGTGCAACGTGGGATCGTTCATGGAGACGTCATAGAGATCCCACACAGGACACTCTATCGACGGAGAATCACACCCCTGCCCTTGTCTCGACGTGTCAGCGAGGCGATGTTTTTCCTGGAAACACCCCCTACCTTCCAGAACCTTCCCGGACACCCGGAAGGACCAGATCGCTATGTTCAATGCCGAGGATTCAGGTACACTTGAGTATAACAATGACAATACAATACCTGCTAGGAAATGAGGCCATTGCTCATGCATGCCTGGAGGCAGAGATCGACTTTGCCAGCGGTTATCCAGGGACACCGTCGTCCGACGTTATAGACACCCTCCGGATGCAGGAGGAGCGTCCCCTCAAGTTGGAATGGTCCACAAACGAGAAGGTCGCCCTCGAGAACGCGCTCGCCGCCGCCTGGTGCGGGCTGCGCGCGATCTGCACCATGAAACACGTCGGGTTGAACGTGGCGGCCGACCCCCTGATGACAAGCGCCTACACCGGCGTGACCGGGGGGCTCGTCATCCTCTCTGCGGACGACCCCTTCGCGCACAGTTCCCAGAACGAGCAGGACACCCGGCGGTATGCCCATTTCGCCCGGCTCCCGTGCCTCGACCCCTCGTCCATCCAGGAGGCGCACGACATGGCCCGTGACGCCTTTGCCCTCTCCGAAGAGTTCGGGCTGCCGGTAATCCTCCGGCCCACAACCCGCATCTGCCACTCCAAAGGCGATGTGAACCTCGGGGAGGTCGGCACGGAGCACCGGACGGCCACGTTCCACCGCAACCCTCAACAGTACGTGGTTATCCCCGCCCACACCCGACCGCTGCACAAGGCCCTGAACGCAAAACAGCCGGCCATAAGACAGCGGCTCTCAGAACTCGGCTACAACCGCTGCACCGTCCGGGGGAGGACCGCCGTCATCACAGGCGGCGTCTCGGCCGCCTATGTCCAGGAGGTGCTCGGCGACGACGTCTCGCTTGCGATCATCGGCGCCTACCCGATCGATGAGGACTGGCTCCGCGAGTTTGTCGACCAGCACAACAACGTCCTCGTCGTCGAGGAGCTCGACCCCGTTATAGAGGAGGTCGTCCGGCGGGTGGCGACGAAGACAGACGTCTACGGCAAGATGAACGGCACGGTCCCCTACGAGGGAGAGTTCACCCCGGCAACGGTCGTCGATGCCCTTGCCGCGGCCGGCATGACCGCGTCGACGACCTTCCCCGCCGTCAACCCGGTTCCGGGAGTCCCGCCGCGGCCGCCGATCCTCTGCGCCGGGTGCATGCACCGATCGACGTTTTATGCGATGCGCCGGGTCTTTCGCGACGGCATATTCCCAAGCGACATTGGGTGTTACACCCTGGGCCTCCAGCTTGGCGCCGTGGACACAACCATATGTATGGGAGCCTCGATCACCGTCGGGAGCGGGATCGCCCGCTCCGGGGAGAAGCGCCCGGTCGTCTGCACCATAGGTGACTCGACGTTCCTTCATACCGGGATTCCCGGGCTCCTGAACGCCGTCTACAACGGCGCTGATATGGTCGTTGTCATCCTGGACAACCGGACCACCGCCATGACCGGCCACCAGCCCAACCCCAACACCGGGGTCAGGGCCACCGGCGAGGAGAGCACCCCGATCTCGCTTGAAGCGATCTCTCGTGCATGCGGCGTCTCCTGGGTTGAGACGGTCGACCCCTATGACCTCCCGCTGCTGCTTGAAACCTTCCGCCGGGCGAAAGAGCGGGACGGCGTCAGGGTGGTCATCGCAAAACAGCCCTGCGTCATGATTGCACGCAGGTACGGCATCCGCCGCAAACCCTATACGGTCGACCCCGACCGGTGCACGGGTTGCGGCACATGCCGGGCTTTCGGCTGCCCGGCGATCGCGTTTTCAGATGAGACTGCAGTGATCACCGAACTCTGCGCCGGTTGCGGTGTCTGCGCCGATATATGTCCATCGGGCGCGATCATGCTGGAGGGGCGGAGATGAGACCATCGTTTGATATCCTGATCGTCGGGATCGGCGGCCAGGGGACGGTTCTCGCCTCAAACGTCATCGGCGAGGCGTGCATCATCGAGAATCGGAGCGTGCGCAGCGCCGAGACCCACGGCATGGCGCAGCGCGGAGGGTCGGTGGAGAGCCATGTCCGGATCGACGGCAGATACGGGTCTCTTATAGTGCCCGGGACGGCTGACCTCCTTATAGCCTTCGACCTGCTTGAGGCACTCCGATACCGACACTACCTCTCTGCCAGCGGGAGGCTTATCGTGAACCGGCACCTGGTCGTCCCGACGCCGGTCTACCAGCAGGGTATGGAGGCCCCGGACGAGGAGAGCATACTTAACGCCCTCGCCAACCTCGATCTCACCTGCATCGATGCAGCAGAACTCGCAGAGGAGGCAGGAAACATCCTCTCCCAGAACATCGTCATGCTCGGGGCGGCGTCGGCGGAGATCCCGCTCAGGCCGGAGAGCCTGGAAGAGGCTGTGCGGCGGTGCGTGCCGCCAAAGACGGTAGATGTAAACACCGCCGCCTTCCGGCTGGGACGGGAGAGGGGTGCAGGGTCGTCGTGAGTGGGCGGGATACCTCTGCGACGCTCAGGGTCGATGATGCCGGGCGAAAACGCCAGACCGCGTTCCTTGAGAAACCACGCCTCCCCGGTGGCATCGAGCGGCTGGTCGAGTCATACATAGAGAAGAAGACCGGGAAGCCCTGGAACGACCCGGCGGTGCTCGACCGGATAGCAAACGCCATCCTTGCCCAGAAGAGCCGATACTGGAAGGAGCGGCAGGTGAGTTACCGGAAGGCCTACCACGTCCTCGGTTACCTGGTCTACCATGCGCCGGTCTACGTGGTGCAGTTTGAGCATATCCTGTGGCAGATCATCGAGCAGGGGCTTGCAAAACAGCATATGCGTATCCTGGACATCGGCACCGGGCCGGGGGTGGTGCCGCTCGCCGTCATCGATCTCATGGGCAGGATCGGGAGCGGGACAGCGGAGGTCTACGCTGTAGAGCGCTCTGAGGAGAGCCTGGAGGCTTACAACGCCATCGTCCCGGCCGCCGCTCTGGCAGCGGTTGGGGAGAGGGTGCGGGTGCATAGACCTGTACTCGCCGATATAGAGGCTCTTGAGCCCGCCGAGATCCCTGGCGGGATAGACCTCATGGTCTTCTCGAACGTTCTGAACGAGCTCCGTCACCTGGAGGTCGAGCAGCGTGCCGACCTGGTCGCCGCTCTTGCAGACCGACTCTCGCCCGACGGGACGATCGTTGTCGTGGAACCCGCTGACCTCGCCAACTCGACCACGATGCGCCGGACGGTTATAGCGGTCGCAAAACGGGGGCTTACCGTATACAGCCCCTGCACGTTCATCCGCGGAACCGCCTGCAGCCCGGCGCGGTGCTGGACGTTCGAGCAGAAGGCCGCGATCCGGCCGACCCGGTTGATGGAGTCCCTTGCGGCGCGCAAAGAGGGTTACAGGTTCGTCAATCTCGATATCAAGTACTCGTCTGCGCTCCTTCGAAAGGATGGAAAGATGCAGCACACATACCGCGTTCCGCCGGGGGCGAAGTTTGCCCCTCTATCTCATCTCCGGCAGCACCGCGACAGGAAGATAAACGTCGTTGGTTCGCTTATATCAGGGAACCTGGGCGATGCCAGGACGAAGGTCTACAGGGTCTGTGACGGGACACCCGCAGACCCGGTCTACGCTGTCATTCCCGCGAGCCTCCGCGGCCCGAACCGCGACGTGCTCAATGGGGTCGCCTATGGTGATATCGTCCAGTTCTATGGTGTTCTCGTCCGGTTCAACCGCGATCATGACGCATACAATCTTGTCATCCTGCCCACGACCAGGATCGAACCGGTCAGGGAAGTGTCGCCGGGGGGGTGATGCGGAAATCCCGGGGAGGAAGTCGGTCGTCGCAAGAAGCCATCAAATCAACGGTTCTGTGATATAAACTCCCCATA
>DAFR01000038.1:7727-7946 GCA_002497965.1 Methanomicrobiaceae archaeon UBA436
GATAGCCGTGCACGGGGAGGAAACGGGATTTCATGGAGGTTTCGGTGAGACCGATAAGAACCGGCCTCCTACAGGGCACCGTATCGATCGGGACTCACCCCCACCTTCTCCTCAATGCCGTCTCGCAAAAAACCGCATGATGCCGCTGTGACCAGAGGCACACCGCATGAAGATGGGGGTAGGATCTTCATACACAGTACTTCGCTAATTTGAGAACCC
>DAFR01000060.1:0-909 GCA_002497965.1 Methanomicrobiaceae archaeon UBA436
GACGCAGGGTTCACCTGTGATCACCCGTTCGCGGAGATCGGGGGAGTCCACCTGGACAAAGGCCTCCGAGAGGAAGGGGTTCAGCCCTTCCCGGAAGATCTGGTTCCTGAGATCGCTGTTGAGGTACTCCGGGTATGTCGTGTGGATAGCCGTCGCCTCCTTTATCATACCGTCGAGATAGATCTTCATCGGCGGGAGTTTCTGCCGCCGGATCCCCTCTTCCAGGGCGAGCATCACCTCCTGCGACCGTCCGACGGCGAACGCCGGGATGATCACCTTGCCGCCGCGGCCTATGGTCTCGGAGACCTTCTCATAGAGTTTCTCTTCTGCCTCCTTCCTCTGGGGCTGGATATCGTTTGACCCGCCGTAGGTGCTCTCCATGAATAATGTCTCAAGACGCGGGAACGACGAGACCGCGGGAGAGAAGAGCCTGGTCTTCTGGTAGTTGAAATCCCCGGTGAACGCTATGTTATAGAGTCCATCGCCGACATGGAAGTGTGCGATCGCCGAACCCAGGATATGCCCGGCGTTATGGAAGGTGAGCTTTATGTCGGGAGCGATATCGGTCACGCTGCCGTAGTTGAGGGTTATGGAGTGCTTGATGTAGGCCTTCACCTCGTTTGAGGAGTAAGGGATCCTGTCCGTCTCCTTCCTGACGACGTCAATGTAATCGAGCTGGAGCATCGCCGCCAGGTCCCTTGTCGGCGGGGTCGAGTAGACCGGCCCATCGTAGCCGTACTTGTAGAGGAGGGGCACCAGCGCACAGTGGTCAAGGTGCGCGTGTGTGACCACCACAGCATCAAGCGCGTCAAGGGGGTAGATCTCGGGCACGTAGAGGTAGGGCGTCCCGTTTGTGGTGCTGCCGGGCTTCTCCCCGCAGTCAACCAGGACCTTGCTCTCCGGCGTCGA
>DAFR01000060.1:965-2962 GCA_002497965.1 Methanomicrobiaceae archaeon UBA436
CGGTGGATGCGGCGCCCGATCTTTCGGAGGAACACTTTCCGCTCATCCTTAACCGAGCGGAGATAGGCACGGATCTGCTTGACCGTCGAACTCTCGATGGGCGGTGTCCGGACGACCTTGGGCGTCCAGCCGATCTGTTTTGTGATCTCCCGGAGGGTTGCCCCGTTCTTCCCGATGACAACACCCGGTTTCTCAGCCTCGATCAGCACCTCGCCGGTCTCCGGGTCAAAGAAGATCTCGGTGATCCCTGCGTTCTCCGGCACAACCGCCCGGATCTCCTGCGCCGCCCGCTCAGGGTCTTCAAGGATATTCGGGCGCACGACTATACGTTTCCTGAGATCCCGTGCCAGTATCTTTATCAGGTCCGCCTGGTCGGCGAACTGTTTCGGATCATCGGTATATATGACGAGCTCGGGACCCTCGAACTCGACGTCAGAGACCGTAATCCCGCCAGGAACAATCCTGTTAATCTGCTCCTTGAGCTCCTGGAGTTTATCTTCAATAACCATTAAGACCGTCCTGAAAAAAGGTCAGGCTGCAGGGCGGGCTTCAGAGGGTTCATACGGCCCGCCCAGGATGCGTTCATCGTATTTGTCCTTCGTGATCACGACCACCATGATAGCCTCACCAGATGCCGAGTCCCGGCGCATCGCAGAACGAACGGCACGAACTGCCAGGTCTTTTGCCGCATCCTCCTTCATCTCCGGACGATACTGGTCCTCGAGCACACCGTAGGCGAATGGAGACCCCGAACCTGTGGCAACGATCTCGTCCTCTCTGGTCGCCCCGCCAAGCGCATCGACCGAGTAGATGCTCGGCCCCTCATCATCGAACCCGCCCATCAGGAGCTGGACGTAATATGGGTAGTAGCGGTTCTGGTTCAGGTAGTTTGATAGCAGCGTCGAGGCTGCACCTACAGACATGGTCTTTCCGCGGCGCATCTCAAAGAGGTTGCACTCAACCTGCATTATCCGGACGAGCTGCTGTGCATCGCCGACGCCTCCAGCGGTGGTCAGACCGATTCTTGGCGTGATCTGGTAGATCTTCTTGGCACGCTTGCTTGCTATCATGTTGCCCATCGTCGCCCGCATCTCGGTTGCAAGCACCACGCCACGGTCGAAGATCAGTCCTACAGTTGTTGTACCTTTCATAACCTCGTGGGAAATATCAAGCATTGAAACACCCCTTAAAACCATTAAAACGCTTTATCTCGCCTAGAAGCGGTTAAGCGTATGGTGATACGTTAAATCATAAACTTATCGCCGCATCATAAAACAGATGCAACAGATACAGGCATCCATAAGGTATATGGACGTTATACTTTAACTCTTTCGCAGGTCCTGCCGCTCGGGCAGCAGGACCTTGATCAACTCACGGTCAAACAGCATCCCGACAAGCCGCCTGTTCCCGCTGATCACCGGGAGCTGGTCGACCCTTGCCCGCCTCATCTTGAGGGCGCATTCGCTGACCTCGGCGTTGAGGGGGACGGCAAGAACGTTCCTGACCATCGCCTTCTTAACAGGAATCGGAAGCAGCTGGATCCTGGAGATACCGTAACTGATGGTGTGCAGATCGCGTATACTCTCCCATGTCCATTCATCATCGTCGGTGCCGTTTGAGAAGTCACTGACCTCTATACCATCCTCGATGCGAGAATAGCGGATGAGGTCGCGCTCCGATATGATTCCGCTGAGCGTGCCATCCTCCATCAGGATGGGTATGGCGTCGTAGCCTGAGATCTCCATGATCCTCCCGACAAGCGTGAGGGGGGTCTCTTCCCAGAGCGCATACGTCTTGCTTACGAAGTTGTCCTTGATGGGTATGGTGATACGCATCTGTGCTATGGCGTTGATCAGGTCAGCCACGCTGAGAATCCCGACAAGCGCCCCATCCTCGATGACCGGGAGCCTCCTGATGTTGTGGCGCACAAGCAACTGTGCCGCCTCTGAGATGGGGGCGTCTGGCCTGATAACAACCGGATCGGGTGTCATCAGGAG
>DAFR01000060.1:3085-3461 GCA_002497965.1 Methanomicrobiaceae archaeon UBA436
GGGATCTCGACGCAGACAACATCGGTCACCATGAAGTCCCGGACAAAAATTTGC
Source organism: Methanomicrobiaceae archaeon UBA436 (assembly GCA_002497965.1). Lineage (GTDB taxonomy): Archaea > Halobacteriota > Methanomicrobia > Methanomicrobiales > Methanoculleaceae > Methanoculleus > Methanoculleus receptaculi. Next base: position 3,140 of record DAFR01000060.1, read on the forward strand.
TCGGGCGAGGTTATGATCTCACCACCATCGTCGTAACGGGACTGTTTCGCACCACGTAGTCGGTCGCGCTCCCGAGCAGGAGACGATCGACACCGCTCTTCCCGTATGAACCAAGGACGATGAGGTCAGCACCCAGTTCCTTTGCCTTGGAGACTATCTGAGAACCCACATGCCCCTGGCAAAGGTGGGTGGTCAACGGAATACCTGCTGTCTCTGCTTTCTTTCTGGCCGATTCGAGTATCTCCTCACCTTCTTTATGCAGAACACTGTATATTATCTCGAGTGTGCTGTCCATGGGAAGAGATGAAAAGAGCCCCGATTC
>DAFR01000165.1:0-4523 GCA_002497965.1 Methanomicrobiaceae archaeon UBA436
GAATAGTCCTTGACTACAACTGCATTAAAGATGTCGTGGGAAGGTTCGATCACCAGGTGATCCTGAACGAGGACGATCCCATGGCGGCGTGCATCGAGACGTTTCATCCGGTCGTCACCACCCGCGGCGACCCGACAAGCGAGACCCTTGCCGATGTGATCGCGGATATGATCGATGCCGAGGCTGCACGGCAGGAAAGCGACGCCCGTGTTGCAAAGATCCGGGTCTGGGAGTCCACATCCTGTTACGCAGAGCGCACCTATGATCGTCAGTGAGATCTTCCGGAGCCTTCAGGGGGAGGGAAAGAACCAGGGGCGGCCCTGCACCTTTGTCAGGCTGGCAGGCTGCAACCTCCGGTGCGCCTGGTGCGACACCCCCTACGCCTGGAACGAGGGGGAGGAGATGAGCGTTGGGGAGGTTCTCGACCGGGTCTGGCTGCTCCGCGGCGCATACATCTGCATCACCGGCGGGGAACCGCTCCTGCAGCGGGAAGATCTCCTGGAACTTCTGAAAAAGTTCAAACTTCATGGTTATTCAGTCGAGATCGAGACGAACGGCAGTCTGGATTTCCGGGAGATGCAGCCTTACGCCTCCATATGCATGGACGTTAAATGCCCATCCTCTGGCGAGAGAAGCGATCTATCACTTCTTTCGGCGATAACCGCGCATGACAGCGTCAAGTTCGTGGTGGCTGATATGGACGACCTCCTCTACGCGAGGGCTGTTATGGGCCGCTACCGGATCGGGGGCGAGGTTTTCGTCTCGCCCGTGGAGGGGTCTGATTGCCGCGCCACTGCAGACTATATAGTGAGTGAGAATCTTCCTGTGAGGTTTCAGGTGCAACTTCACAAAGTCCTGGGGATGAGATAGATGAAAGCAGTCTGCCTCCTCTCCGGCGGCATGGATTCGAGCACTCTTGCCTACGTTGCAAAGGATATGGGTTACGATATAATCGCGCTCCATTTCACATACGGCCAGCGAACGGAGGAGAAGGAGCGGGAGTGTGCCCTTTTGATCGCGCGTAAGCTTGAGGCCATCGAGTTTGTCGAGATTGGCCTTGAGCACTTCAGGAAGATCGGCGCCTCGAGTCTGACGGATCCATCGATCCCGATCGAGGATTACGCTGGTGAGAAGGGAGGTGTACCTACCACCTATGTCCCGTTCAGGAATGCAAACCTCCTCGCCATTGCAACCAGTCTCGCGGAAGCCCGGCGGGCGGAGGCGATCTTCATCGGCGTCCAGACGGGGGATTACCCGGGGTATCCCGATTGCCGGCCGGAGTTCATCGAGGCGTTCCAGCGGGTGATCGACCTCGGAACGGCGGCTGACCCGCGGATCACCCTGATGACACCGTTTGTCCGGATGACGAAGGCGGATATCGTCAGGGTGGGTCTTGCTCTCGGCGTCCCCTACGAACTTACCTGGTCGTGCTACCGCAGCAGCGACCGGGCTTGCGGGGTATGCTCATCCTGCCACTACCGGAGAGAGGCCTTCCGTGAACTCGGGCTTGAGGATCCAATCGAGTATGAGGCATAAACATGGAGATCTACAGTGGAAAACGTCTCACCGTTGAGAAAAAAGTGGTCACGCTCCCTGACGGCGAGAAGAAGGAGCGGGTGATAGTCCATCCCGGGGGGGCGGTTGCGATCCTCCCTGTAGAGGGGGACGCCTGCTACCTGATCCGGCAGTACCGGTTTGCGATTGACGACTACATACTGGAAGCCCCGGCAGGCACGATCGATGAGGGCGAGAAGCCAGAGGAGACCGCCTACCGCGAACTGATCGAGGAGACCGGCATGAAGGCGGAGAGGTTTATCCCTAAAGGCTGGATCTACCCATCCCCTGGTTATACTGACGAGCGGATCTGGCTGTTCATGGCGGAGGGTCTATCCCCGAGTTCTGAGTATAGGAGGGATGATGATGAGTTTATCGAGGTTCTCCGCGTCCCGCTTTCCGCCCTTCCCGGAATGATCGCGAACGCAACGATCATCGATGCAAAGACGATCTGCCTTGTCTGCCGGTGTTTCGGCTGAGAGGCGCAGCGAACGTGCGCAAGTTTATGTTTTCTCCGGCGAAACAGGTAGTAGGTTCGGTGAATAAATACCTTTCAGATAACTTGGTGAACCCCGATGGAAGAGACGCAAGAGATGGAAACCGCGCGAAAGCGCTACGAATTTAAAAAGACGCTTGAGAGGCTTGCGGAGAAGGAGGGGAGCGGCACCGAGCTTATCACACTATACATACCGCCGGATAAGCAGATATCCGATGTGACCGCCCAGCTCCGCGACGAGTTCGGGCAGTGCTCAAACATCAAGAGCAAACAGACCCGGACAAACGTCCAGAGTGCAATATCCTCCATCCTCTCCCGCCTGAAGTACTACAAGCGCCCGCCGGAGAACGGCCTGGCGATCTTCTGCGGCACGATAAACGTCGGTGGCGACCGCACGGATCTCCAGTGCGAGATAATCGAACCGCCCGAACCGCTCAACACCTACATGTACCGCTGCAGTTCCACGTTCGAACTCGAACCCCTGCAGCAGATGCTGGAGGAGAAGGAGGTCTACGGCCTTATAGTCATCGACCGGCGAGAGGCTTACATTGGTTTCCTGCGGGGCAACCGGATCGAACCTGTCCGCGGCGTCACCTCGACCGTGCCCGGCAAACAGAGAAAAGGGGGTCAGTCAAGCGTCCGGTTCCAGCGGCTGCGGCTGATTGCCATCAACGAGTTCTACAAGAAGGTTGGCGATCTCGCAAGTGAGGTATTTCTTGGAGAGAAGGATTTCTTCGAGAGGTTCAAGGGTGTCCTGATCGGCGGCCCGACCCCGACAAAGGAGGAGTTTGAAGCCGGTGGCTACCTGCATCACGAGGTGCAGAAACGGATCATCGGGCTGTTTGACGTCTCCTACACAAACGAGTCAGGGCTTGCAGAACTCGTCGAGAACGCAGCGGATGCACTTAAAGGGCTTGAAGTCATCAAGGAGAAGACGGTGATGAACCGGTTCCTCCAGGAACTGGTAAAGGATGACGGAGCGGCCGCTTACGGTGAGGAGAGTGTGCGTAAGAACCTGGAGCTTGGTGCCGTCGATACCCTCCTCCTCTCCGATAAACTTCGGCGAGCAAGACTGAAACTTGCCTGCCCCAACTGTGATTACACCGAGGAGCGAACGGTCAGCGTCGAGCCTGGCAAACATATCAAGGATCTCGACCTCGGCACCTGCCCAAACGACACCTCGCCGCTCTATGTGGCCGAGGAGAGCGACATCATCGATGAACTGACCGCGCTTGCTGACCAGAGCAACACGACGGTCAAGATCATCTCGGATGATTTTGAGGAGGGCTCGATGCTCTACAATGCGTTCGGCGGAATCGCTGCAATTCTGCGTTACAGGACCGGCTACTGATGTATCAGGAGAAATACCACCATATTGAACGCATGCTCAGGGCATGCACCGGTGAGGAGGACGTCCTCCTCACCGCCGGAGGGGATCACGCCGATCTTGCCTCCACGGTAGCGTTTAAGCTTGCAAAGAAGGAGAAGCGGCCGCCGCAGGAGATCGCCGCCGATATCGCAAAGAAACTGGGGAAAAACCCGGAACTCGGCGATATCCAGGTTGAGGCGGCCGGGCCCTATCTCAACTTCCGCTTCGGGCCGACACTCCTTGCGGAGGCGGTCAGGGAGGCGGTCGAACCCGGTTACGGAAGCCGCCCCCGCCGTTCCAGCCGGGTCGTGCTCGAACATACGAGCGCGAACCCGAACGGCCCGCTTCACGTCGGCCATATCCGCAACACTGTCATCGGGGACAGTCTGGCCCGGGCGTTCCGGAAGGCTGGCTACCCGCTTGAGGTTCAGTACTACTTAAATGATATGGGTCGCCAGATCGCCATCGTCTCCTGGGGTTTCGATCACCTCGACATCCACCGTGGGGAGGGCGAGAAGGAGGACCATTACGTTGCCCGTGTCTATATAGCGGCGAACCGCGAGATCGAGAAGAATCCGGAGATCACCCACGAGATCGACCTTCTCATGCAGAAGGTGGAGCGCGGCGACCCCGTGACCGTCAAGAAGTTCCGGAGTGCGGTCTCTCTCTGTCTTGAGGGAATCAGGGCGACCCTCGCCGCCTTAAACGCCTATCATGACCGGTTTGTCTGGGAGAGCGATTTTGTCCGGATCGGTGACGTGGACAGGGTCATCGAACGTGTCCGGCGGCTGCCGCAGGCCGTGGAAGATGAGACCCTCTGGGTTGACCTATCTGAGTTTGGTTTTGAGAAGAGGTACATCCTCCGGCGCAGCGACGGCACATCGGTCTACAGCACCCGGGATCTCGCCTACCACATATGGAAAGGGCGTAACTATGATCGGTTGATCGACGTGCTCGGGGCGGACCATAAACTGATCGGTGCCCAGCTCCAGGCCACCCTGAAACTCCTGGGTGAGAAACCCCCGGAGATCGTCTTCTTTGAGTTTGTCTCACTCCCCGAAGGCTCGATGAGCACCAGGGCAGGCAAGTTCGTCTCGGCGGACG
>DAFR01000165.1:4649-4932 GCA_002497965.1 Methanomicrobiaceae archaeon UBA436
AGAGCACGGTCTTTGACTGGAAGGAGGCGCTTGACTTCGAGCGGCAGAGCGGCCCATACATCCAGTACGCCCATGCCCGTGCATGCAGCATACTGGAGAAGGCCGGGGGGTTCGAGCCGGCGTATCACTACGAGACCGACCACGAGATCGCGCTTGCCAGACACCTGGCCAGGTTCCCGGCCGTTATTGAGCAGGTTGTGGCGGAGCTCCGGCCGCACCTCCTCGCTGCTTACGCTCGCGACCTCGCTGACCTCTTCAACGCCTTCTACCACTATGACCCGGT